>JAFATL010000378.1 GCA_019243975.1 Actinomycetota bacterium
CGCGTTGCAGGACCTTTCGACGACGATCGCTCCCACCGAGCAGCCTGCTACGCCGTTGGCGGCGGGCGCGTTGATGGGCGCCATCGCGTTGCGTCAGCCCGTCGGCGTCGTGGCCTGCATCACGCCCTACAACTTCCCGATCGCCAACATGGCCGGCAAGGTCGCCCCCGCCCTGGCGGCCGGCAACACGGTGGTCATCAAGCCCGCGCCGCAGGACCCGCTGGCCGTGCTCGAGCTGGTGCAGATCATGCAGGAGGTCGGCATCCCGCCCGGCGTGGTCAACGTGGTCACCGGTTCGACGCCGGCGACGGGCGCGGCCCTCGTCGCTTCGCCCGACGTCGACATGATCAGCTTCACCGGGTCGACGACCGTCGGCGTGCAGATCTACGAGAGCGGCGCCAAGACCATGAAGCGCCTGCTGCTCGAGCTCGGCGGCAAGGGCGCGTGCATCGTCCTCGATGACGCCGACGTGAAGAAGGCCGTCGCCGCGCTGGTGAGCACGTGGGGCTTCCACTCCGGTCAGATCTGCACGGCACCGACGCGAGCTGTCGTCCATCGGTCGGTGTACCAGTCGGTGGTCGACGCGCTGGCAGCGACCGCGCCGCAGCTGCAGGTGGGCGACCCGCTCGACCCCGCCACGGTGGTCGGCCCCGTCATCTCCGAGGCGCAGCGCGACCGCATCGAGGGCTACGTCGCCATCGGCGCCGACGAAGGCGCCGAGGTGGTCGTGGGTGGGAAGCGCCCTGAGTTCGACCGTGGCTTCTACGCCGCGCCCACGCTGCTGGCCGGCTGCACCAACCGCATGCGGGTCGCCCGCGAGGAGATCTTCGGGCCCGTCATCTCCGTCATCCCGTTCGACGACGACGAAGAGGCGATCGCCATCTCCAACGACAGTGACTACGGCCTGGCGTCGTACGTCTTCTCGGAGGACTCGACGCGTGCCTACCGCGTCGCCCGCCGCCTGCGCAGCGGCCATGTCGGCGTGAACACCGCCCAGCGCAACATGGAGGCACCCTTCGGCGGCTTCAAGATGAGCGGCGTCGGGCGGGACGGCGGCGAGTTCGGCCTCCACGCCTACAGCGAGATCCAGAGCGTGGTCTGGCCCGGCTAGGGCAACCTGTCTCGATGGAGGACTACCCGATCAAGGTCGGCTCGGCCCTGTTCACGCTGGTCGAGCCCCGGCGCGGGCACGAGGTCGCCTACAACCGGTGGTACGAGCGCGACCACTTCTACGCCGGCTGCATGATCGGGCCCGGCAACTTCGCCGGCCGCCGCTGGGTGGCGACCCGCCGACACA
This sequence comes from Actinomycetota bacterium, assembly GCA_019243975.1. GTDB lineage: Bacteria > Actinomycetota > Acidimicrobiia > Acidimicrobiales > JAFATL01 > JAFATL01. The sequence continues at coordinate 1,298 of JAFATL010000378.1, forward strand.
AAGACCTGCGCATTGCGCCGCCGGGCAACCCGGTGACGGGTGACGTTCCTGACGCTGGTTCGTACCTCGCTGTGTACTGGGTGCTGGCCGGCATGCACGACGAGTGGAACCGGTGGGGCGTCGACCAGGTCAACTACCTGCACGCCAACGGCCGCATGTTCGCCGAGCGCGACCACGTCCACACGGTGCTGTACCGAACCGAGTGGGAGGTGGGGCCGGAGGACGGCGTGTCGCTGGCATTGGCGCTCGATCACCCGTTCAACGGTTTGGTCGCGACGCTGGTCGAGGGCGACGACGCGGGTGCGCTGGCCACCTGGCACCGCGACACCGCGCTGGCGTCGGCCGGCGTCGGCGTGTGCGCAGGGTTCTCGCCGTTGCCGCTCCTCGCCGACGCGCCCGGCGACGTGCCCCGAGCCGAAGGCGGCGACAACCGGCGCATGGTGCTGTGGTTCCTCGACCGCGACCCCGCCGACGGGTGGGCCGAGACGTTCGGATCCCACGCTGACGCTTTGGCCGCGTCGGGCGCGGGCCGGCTGCTGTGGGCGGCGCCGTTCATCCCGACCATCCCCGGCACAGATACATACACGGACCAACTGTGGTGAGGCGGGCGCAGGGGTGGGGCCCCCTGCGCACCGCGGAGCAGCGATGAGCTGCGGAGCCATGAGCAGAGACCAGCTCTGGTGAACCGTCCTTCGCTGGCGGTCACGCTGTCGGGGTTGCACCGCACGTTCGGCGACCTCCGGTCGTACGTCGACTGCGCGCGGGCCGTGGAAGCGGCGGGGGCCGACCAGGTCGTCGTCGCCGACCACGTGGTGATGGGCAACCGTACCGACCGGTACCCGTTCGGCAAGTTCCCGTTCCAGCCCGAGGAGCCGTGGGTCGAGCCGCTCACCGTGCTGTCGGCCATCGCCGGCGCCACCTCGCGCGTCCGCCTGGTGACGGGCATCCTCATCGCACCGCTGCGCCCGGCCGTGCTGTTGGCCAAGACGGTGGCGTCGCTCGACGCCCTGTCGGGCGGACGCGTCGACCTCGGCGTGGGCGTCGGATGGCAACCGGAGGAGTACGAAGCGGTGGGCGTGCCGTTCCAGCACCGGTGGTCGCGCCTCGACGACACCATGCGGGCGTGCCGGGCGTTGTGGCGTGACGTCCCGGCCACCTTCTTCTCGCCGACCGTGTCGTTCCGTGACATCTACTGCACGCCGCTGCCCGCGCAATCCCGAGTACCCGTTTGGTACGGCGCGGCCATGACACCGCGTCTGGCCTCGCGCATCGCTGAGCTGGGCGACGGCTGGTACCCGGTGGGCGCGCCGTCGGCCGACGAGCTGCGCGCGGGCGCCGACATGGCCTGTGCCGCGTTTGTCGACGCCGGCCGCGACCCGAACGAGCTCGGCGTACGCCGAGGGTTGGTGCCGGTGCGGACGGACGGCGGCGGCGTCGACCTGC
>JAFATL010000411.1 GCA_019243975.1 Actinomycetota bacterium
AGCGACGTGACGTAGATGGCGTCGATCGGTTCGTCGGCCAGGCGCTCGGCGACCCGTTCTGCCTGCACCCGCCCGTCCGCGTGCAGCGCCGGGTCGCCGTGGCCGTCGACGGTGGGGAACGGCTCGTTGGGATCCGCCGCCTCCGACTCGCCGTGGCGCACCAGCAGCAACTCGCACGCACCGGGCGGGCGGGTAAAGCGGATCTGGCGGATGCGCTCGCCCCCCTCGTTGTCGCTCACGCAATGACCTCCGTGGAGAAGAACGCCAGCTGGTCGGGCGCGCACACGTAGCGCAGCTTGGGCAGCGTGACCGATGCGCGGGCCAGCGACGCCGCCACCGGGTACACAGGCTCGAGCAGGGGCTCGCCCCACGCCGCGGCGTCGAATGCGACGACGCGCGGGCGGGCTCGCTCTGCTCGGTGCACCTCGACGTCGGGATCGACCTGGATCAGCCGCAGCCCCATCGGCGTGTGGGCCAGGTGCATGTTGGCGATCCACTGGATGTCGCCGGTGCGCAGCGTCACCGGGTCGACGACCTCGATCTCCAAGATCGACGTGCCGTCGGCGCCGGCCACCCGTACCGACGCGCGGTCGTACGACCGGTCGACGGTCACCGTGCCCGGCCGGCACGCGTATCCCCAGCCCTCGGTGAGAGCGGCGGCCGCGTCATCCGAGTCGACGGCCGCCGACACGAGGAAGCCGCGCGGCCGCATGCCGCTGCGGCACTCGATGCGCGCCTGGGCCATGGCGAACGGTCCCCACGGGCTGTCGCCACACCGCCACACCGACCACGTCATGACGGGCGGCATGGTCGGGTGCAGGCCGGGCGGCAGCACCGCCTCGTTGGCGTGGGCCGCCACCTCGTACACGACAGTGACGATCTCGACGTGCTCCAGCGTCACCGGTGCGGCGTCGAGCGACGCCATCGTCGGCGCCCGCGACGCCAGCTGATCAACAGACTTGGTGCCGGTGTACATCAGCCCGCTCTCACCGGAACTTCGGCATCACTTCGGACGCGAAGAGACGCATCGACGCCAGCACCTCGTCCTGGCGCAACGTCTCCAGGCCGTTGGTGAGGAAGTTGATGCCGTCGACGCCGATCGACTCCCACGCCTTGATCTGCTCGACGATCCAGTCGGGGTCGCCGATGGCCACACCCTCGGGCAGGCCGCTGCGGGCCGCGGGACTTCCTTCCTCGGAGCGGCGCGCCGGCCCGGCCAACCCGGCCAGCAGCTCGTAGGACGGCGTCGGGTACGCCTCGCGCGTGAACAACAGGTGCGCGTTCGACACGCCGAAGGCGGCCTGGAAAGCAACGCCCCGATCACGCGCCACCGCGGCGTCCTCGTGGCAGTAGAGGAAGTTGAGGGTCGTCACGCAGTCGGTGACGACCTCGCCCACCGGGTCACACGACTGGATGCGGCGGTGGTACTCCTTCGTTCGTCGCTCCTGCTCGGCGTATCCCGCCGCTGCCAGCCCGATGCAGCCCAGGCCGCGCTCGGCCGCGTCGAGCTCGGTGCCCGGGCTCGTCACCGCCACCCACATGGGCGGGTGCGGCTTCTGGATGGGCTTCGGCAGCACGGCGCGCTCGGGCATGGAGAAGGCGCGGCCCTCGTAGGCGAAGCGGTCCTGCGTCCACATCTTCGGGATGGTGCGCACGTACTCGTCCCACGTCTTCTTCGTCTCGTCGGGGTCGGCTTGGAAGCCACCCAGCTCCGTCCACGTCGACGAGCGACCGGTGCCGAACTCGAGCCGGCCGTTGGAGATCACGTCGAGCACGGCAGCCCGTTCCGCCAACCGAACGGGGTGGTTCATCTGGGGCACGCACACGACGACGCCGTGGCCCACGCGGATGCGTTCGGTCTGGGCGGCGACGGCGGCGAGGAACACCTCGGGCGCCGAGCAGTGCGAGTACTCCTCGAGGAAGTGGTGCTCGACCGCCCACACCCAGTCGAAGCCGAGCTCGTCGGCCAACCGGGCCTGCTCGAGGGCGTTGTCGTACACGAGCTTCTCGGCGCCGTTGTCCCACGGCCGCGGCACGGACAGCTCGAAGAAGATGCCGAACTTCATGAGTGACGGGGTTTCTAGCCCACGCGCCTCAGTTGTGCGGCTGACGAGAACGCGTTTCAATATCGCCCGTGGACTTCACCTTGAACGAGGTGCAGGCGGACATCAAGAGCCTGGCCAACAAGATCGTGGGCGAGCAGGTGACGCGCGAACGGCTCAAGGAGCTGGAGGCCGGCACCGAGCGCATGGACCGGGGGCTGTGGGGCGAGTTGGCCAAGGCCAACCTGCTCGGCATCGCCCTGCCCGAGTCGGTGGGCGGCAGCGGCTACGGGATCATGGAGCTCTGCGTTGTGCTGCAGGAGGTCGGCCGCTTCGTGGCGCCGATCCCTCTCCTCGCCACCGTGGCCATGACCGCGTTGCCCATCGCCGAGTTCGGCACCGACGACCAGCAACAGAAGTACCTGCCCGCCGTCGTCAACGGCGACTCGGTGCTCACGGCGGCGTTGCAGGAACCGCTCAACGGCAGCCCTCTCACTCCGGCCACCAACGCGAAGCGCAACGGCGACGGCTGGGTGCTCGACGGCACCAAGACGGCAGTGCCGTGGGCGCCCCTGGCCGAGCGCATCCTCGTCAACGCGTCGACCGGCGACGGCAACGTCGGGCTGTTCCTCGTCGACCCCAGCGACCCCGGTGTGTCGCTGCTGAAGGCCGAGGCCACCAATCGCGAGCCGCAGGCGGTGTTGACGCTGAGCGGTGTGCGGGTGGCCGACGCCGACGTGATCGGTGACCCGACCAATGGCACCGCCGCTATCCAGTGGGTGTACCGCCGGGCATTGGCCGGCCTGTGTGCCACCGCCGTCGGCGTCGCCGAGGAGGCCGTGCGCATCACGGCCGAGTACATCTCCCAGCGCGAGCAGTTCGAGCGGCCGCTGGCCACGTTCCAGGGCGCCACGCTTCGTATCGCCGATGCGTACATCGACAC
>JAFATL010000423.1 GCA_019243975.1 Actinomycetota bacterium
TTGCGCTCGATGCGGTCGAGCACCCCCCGCTCACGGGCGATGTTGGCGGTCGTGGCAACCGCACGCCGCAACAGCGCGGACTCCACGATGCTGGCGTCACCCTGCTCCTCTTCGGCCCCGGCCGGAGCCGGCGCGTCCGAGTACGGCCGCAGGGCGCTGTCGAGCGTCGAGGGGTCGCGCACGGTGAGAAGCACGATGGCAACGCCGGCGAGCGCCGCCGCGACGAGCACCAGGAGGGCGATCACGAACTTGCCCGCGGTGCCTGCGAGCACGCCCGGCACCTTCACCGGCTTGTACACCTTCGGCTGCGTGTTGCTCGCCTGTGTGGCGACGCCGCCGACCGGCGCGCTGGCATGCGTTTGCAGGCCTCCGGCCGCGAGCGTGAGGTCGACGACACCCGTGGTCGACTTCGAGGTGTACGAGATCTCGTACTGGTTCTGCAGGGCCCGCTGCGCCTGCGCGTAGAGCTGCGACAGGGCCCCGGCCTGGGTCGCCTCGGCGTACTGACCGCCCGAAGCGCTGGCCAAGCCTTGGAGGGCTCCGGCATCGAAATCGGTGCCGCCCTTGAGACCGACGGCGAACACCGACGCCTTGGCCGACTGCACGGCCGCCCGGGCCTGCGTCGCATCCGTGTGTTGCGACACGGTGTCCTTGCCGTCGGAGAGCAGGACGATGTTGGCCTGCAGGTCGGGGCGGTCGTTGAACAGCCCGGCGGCCTGGCGCACGCCGTCCCACAACGCGGTCTCGCCTGTCGCCTGGAGGCCGTTGATGACGCCCTTGAGGACGCTGGCGTCCTTGGTGAAGTTGGCGGCGACCCGCGTCTGATCACCGAACACGACAACGGCGACCGACTCGTTGGCAGCCTTCTGATCGATGAACTGGTTCGCGGCCTGCTTGGCGGCGTCGATCTTGCCGCTGTCGCGCATCGAACCCGAGATGTCGATCAACAGGACGACGCCAATCTCGGAATTGGCCTGGGCCAGAGGAATGACCTCGAAGCCGTTCAGGAACTGACCGTTTTCCCGGAGCGTGAACGACCCGAGAGAGGCGGCGTTGCCGTCGATCTGTGCGGCGATCTTCACCTTGGGGAACCCGGTGGTGTCGACCTTGCGGATCGTCAGCGAGTCCGCGAAAGCCGGCGCCGCGAAGCCGACGACGACCGTCGCCACGGCGACGAGTGCGAGGAGCGCCCGGACGGGCGTGCGGCGCTTCATCGGGCCCGCGACGTCCGCGCCATGCCCGAACCCTGGAACATGTCGGCCTTGAGCTTGATCCCGTAGTCAGCCATCTTCTCGGCGAACTTCGGCCGGATTCCGGTGGGCTTGAGGTGTCCCTTGAAACGGCCCGCCTCGTCGACGCCCATGCCGAAGTCGAACAGGAAGACGTCCTGCAGCGTGATGACGTCGCCTTCCATGCCCTGCACCTCGGTGACGTGGGTGACCCGGCGGCTGCCGTCCCGCAGACGGCTCAGGTGCACGATCACGTCGACGGCCGAGGCCATCTGCTCACGGATGGCCCGGATGGGCAGGTCGAAGCCCGCCATCAGCGTCATCGTCTCGATACGGGCGAGGGTGTCACGAGGCGAGTTGGAGTGGACGGTGGTGATCGAGCCGTCGTGACCGGTGTTCATGGCCTGGAGCATGTCCAGCGCCTCACCGGCGCGGACCTCGCCCACCACGATGCGATCGGGACGCATACGCAGGCAGTTGCGGACGAGGTCGCGGATCGTGACCTGGCCCTTGCCCTCGATGTTGGGCGGGCGCGCCTCGAGCGGCAGCACGTGCTCCTGGTGGAGCTGGAGCTCCTTGGCGTCTTCGACGGTGACGATGCGCTCGTCGCCCGGGATGAACGACGACAGCACGTTGAGCAGCGTCGTCTTACCGGAGCCGGTACCGCCCGACACCACGATGTTGAGGCGACCCTTGACGCAGGCCTCGAGGAACTGGGCCGACTGGTGGTTGAGGGACCCGAAGTTGATGAGGTCCTCGACCTGGAACGGGTCGGCGGAGAACTTTCGGATGGTGAGGAAGGGCCCGCCGATGGCCAGCGGGTGGATCACTGCGTTGACACGGGAGCCGTCGGGAAGGCGGGCGTCGACCATCGGCGTCGACTCGTCGATGCGCCGGCCGACCTGGCCGACGATCTTGTCGATGATGCGGCGCAGGTGGTTGTCGTCGACGAACGACGAGCCCGTCTTCTCGATCTTGCCGTGGCGCTCCACGAACACGATGTCGGGACCGTTGACCATGACTTCGGTGCAGTCCTCGTCCTTCAGGAGCTGGTCGATGGGGCCGTAGCCGAGGATGTCGTCGGAGACGTCCTGGATGAGCTGGGCCTTGTCGGCAGCCGAGAGCGGCGCCTTCTCCTTCTGGAGGGCGGCGTGTAGCGCGTCGTTGACGCGCTTCTTCATGTCGTCCTCGGACAACCGCTTGTCGTAGAGCGTCGGCCCGAGCTCGTCGATGAGATGCGTGTGGATCTTCTGACGCAGCTCGTCGAGGATCGGGTCACGACGGCTCACACCGGCCGCGGGGGCCTGAGCCTCGTGCAGACGCTTATAGAGCGACATGGACTGCCTCCGTGCTTGGGACGCTTAGCGGGCTGATGGACGGGAGAAGCTCAGCGACCGCGGCGCTTGGAGGCGGGGTCGACCACGAAGAGGTCGGCCAACTGCTCCATGCTGCGGGCCACTGCTGACTTGGGCTCGTCCAGCACGGCAGGCACACCTTTGTTGACCGACCGTGGCATGACGATGTCGCTGGGGATCAGCGAGTCGGCTTTGAGTTGCAAGGTGCGCTCCACTTCACTGACGTCGAGCTTCACCTTTGCATTCGCCCGATTGAGCACCAACTTGAGCTTGTCGGCCGACATGTCCAGCAATCTCAACGTTTGCAGGCCGATTTTCACGTTCTTGATGCTCGGGATGTCCATGCCCGCCACCAGAACGACGTCGTCAGATTCATCCAAAATGGACAAAACGACATCGGTGAAGTGGGCGGGCGTATCCACGATCACGTAGGCGGCGAACGTGCGGAGGAGCTGAAGGATCTCCACCAGGGCGGCCGGGGTGACCTGGTCGGCGAAAGCCGGTTCGGTCGGGGCCGGGAGCACGTACAAGCCGCTGCGCTCGTGGCGTACCAGCAGGCTACGGAGGAGTTGCGCGTCGAGCCGATGCAGAGACGAGACCGCGTCGACGATCGTGTTCTGCGGGGTCAGCTTGAGCATGACCGCGACGTCACCGAACTGGAGGTCGGCGTCGACGAGGACGACCGGCCGGTCGGTGCGCTTGGCCAGCACCACGCCCATGTTGCAGGCGATGACCGACTTGCCCGAGCCGCCCTTGGTCGAGAAGACCGTGATCAGCCGGCTGGGCTGGTCGGGCGCCTCGGTAGCCGTCGGGACGTGGGGCTGGGCCGGGGCGGTGACGCTGATGTTCTCCGACGCTCGCTCCACCACTTCGGGCAATTCGGACGGCACCGTGATGACATCACTGACGCCTGACCGGATCGCCCGCTGGAGGAGCTCGGTCGAGAGCTCATCGACGACCATCACCGCAGCCAGCTCCGGCCGCGACCGCAGCTGCTTGGCCACATCGGCCAAACCGCTCCCCTCGGCGAACGACGGGCCCAGCACCAGCACCACGGGGGTGCCGGGCTCGACGTCGTCGTCGAACTCACCGAGAGAGGTATAGGACGCGGCAGGACCAGCCTCCGTCACGTAGGACATGAGACGGTTGCCAAGCTTGGGGTCGTCATCGACGACCGCTACGGAGAATGAATCTGCTGACGGTTCGACGGGGCTGAGCGTAGCCGTCACCGTCACTCGTACGGTGTGAGCGCCCCGGTGTTGAGGCTGTTCACGTCGACGGGGGGAACGGCGACCGGCTGGTTGTCGGGCGGAACAAGGGTGAGGTAGATCCCGCCGCCCTGGCTGGCCAGCACGATCTTCTCGGCGGCGAGCGGGGGTACGGCGAACGTGATCAGGCTGCTGTTGGCCGCCGTCGTGGCCTGGGTTTCGCCGGGCTGCGGGGCGGCGGTGCTGCCGATGAACAGCACGTTCACATTCTGGAACAGGAAGTGTTCCTTCTGATCCGCGCCCTGGACGAGCATGTTGACCTTGTCACCCGGAGTGAGCAGGCCAGCGACGCCGCGCACCTGATCGACGTTCACGGTGACCGCCACCTGGCCGGCGGGAATGCGCTGAGCAGCCGTGACCTGGGCAACCTTCGGGTCCACGAACATGCCGTCGACCACGATCTGGCCCGCGGACAGGTTGGTGAGGGCGACCTTGCCGCGGATGGCGTTGATGTCGGTGAGTGCGGTAGCCGGCCGGAACTCCTGCGGGGCGCTCCCCGCCTTGACGAGCTCGTTGGAGAGCGCCTGCTCACCGGCGGTGCCCTTCGGGACGTCCTTCTTGACCACGAAGACCTGCACGCGCTTGGCGTGGGCGTAGGCGCGGTCCTGGACGCCGTTCAGCCACGCGTAGGTGGCGAATGCAGCGACGCCGGCAAGAGCGACGGCGACGATCAGGATGATGGTACGGCGAGGGCTCACGGCTACCTCTCTGGATCAGGGCTTCTGGATCGGGCGGAGTCGTGCAGTCGGTGCGGCTTGACCGCTTGAGACAGGTTTTGTATCGGCCAAAAGGGGGCCGAACTGAGTGTTGCGTGGGGGAAAAGTCAGCTGATCAGGTGCACGGGGGCACCCAGGATCGACACGCCCCACGTCGTGCGGTCGGTGACCGTGCTCGAGCCCGTCTGGTACTGGATCTTCCACCAGTTGCC
>JAFATL010000637.1 GCA_019243975.1 Actinomycetota bacterium
ACCAGCTCCTCGGGGAAGATGCCGTCACCCGACGACAGGATCTGCCCGAGCTTGATGTACGTGGGGCCCAGGCGCTCGAACGCCTGGCGGAGGCGGCGGGAGAGACCGGCGCGCGACACGTGCTGGTCGCCGGAGCGCTTGTCGGTGAGGTACCAACCGCCGAGCGCCCGCCCCAGCAGTGCGCCCACGCGCAGCACGCGCGCCCCGGGGGGCAGCTTCCGTCGTCGCGTCAGCTGCGGGACGCTCGCCGCCGTCGCCGCCCGCACTCGGTCGAGGCCCCGGCGCCACGAGAGGTTGTCGGGGTCGATCTCCCAGGGCCCGTGGGCGCTGAAGGCGCCGATGTCGAGGTCGGTCACCCCACCATTAGATGTCCGGGCCCTTGCCAAACCGCAAGGTGAGCCTGCGCATCTGGCCCGTCGGAGTCGCCGTGGCGGCGATTTCGGCCGGCCTTACCTGGCCGGATACTCCGTGCAGCGATCAAGGAGGTCGCCAACCAACAAAGGAGATGAACCAATGCAATTGCGTCGATTCATCGCAGGTGGCCTCGTTGCTGCCAGCGTCATTCTGGTGCCGTTCTCGTCGATGGCGTTCGCCGACCAGAAGGAAGGCGGCGGCGGCACGACCACCTACTGCTACCGCCCCGGCGACGAGACCACCAAGACCAACCCGTACAGCCCGGGTTCGACCTACACCGACTGGAGCACCACGCCCCCGCGCACGTACAAGTGCGGCTCCGACGGCACGTGGACCGTTATGACGATCGTCGTCCACCACCACCCCGTCATCGAGCGCGTGCCCGGTGCCAACCAGCTGGCAGCCCGGTAGCGGCGGCCTCGAGCGAAAGGACATCACGATGATGAAGAGCAGCAAGCTCGTTCGTTCGGCCGCCTTCGCCTTCGCGCTTCTGGTTGGCGGCGCGGGCATGACCGGCACGGCGTTCGCCCGTCCCAACACGGGTGGCGGGCCGGGCAAGACCACTCCCACCAAGAAGGCTCCGCCCCGCGCCGGGTGCCAGTGGAACGGCGTCGGCTTCAACGACGGTGACACCACGTCGAGCACGGTGCACCACGCCGACGGCACCAGCACCGTCGTCACCTACACCTGCAGCAACGGGACGTGGATCTCCTGACCTACGACTCCCACCAACACGCTCATCCCCCGCACCAGCCCGGCCCCCTCAGCCGGGCTGGTGCCGCGTCGTGTCCGATATGCAGAGTCGGCGGGCTAGGTTCGGCGCATGCTCAAGGTTGGTGACAAGGCGCCCGCGTTCACGCTGCTCGACCAGGACGGCAACAAGGTGAAGCTGTCGGACTACAAGGGCCGCAAAGTTCTCGTCTACTTCTATCCAAAGGCCGACACGCCTGGCTGCACGCAGCAGGCCTGCCTCCTGCGCGACGCCGCCCCCCAAATCGGTGACACCGCCGTGCTCGGCATCAGCCCCGACGCACCGACCAAGCAGGCCAAGTTCGACAAGAAGTATTCGATCGGCTTCCCGCTGCTCGCCGACGAGGACCACGCCGTGGCCGAGGCCTACGACGTGTGGCAGGAGAAGTCGATGTACGGGCGCAAGTACATGGGCATCTTGCGGTCGGCGTTCCTGGTCGACGAGAAGGGCAAGCTGGCGGAGGTCTGGTACAAGGTCTCGCCCAAGGACACCACCGGCAACCTGCTCAAGGCGCTGGCGTAGCCGTGCGGTTCGGACTCGACGTTGCGCAGCAGCGGGTGCCGTTCGACGAGGTCGTGGCGCGCACCCAGCTGGCCGAAGACCTGGGCTTTGACGGCGCCTGGGGGTTCGACCACTTCCAGCCCATGTACGGCGACGGCCCCGGTGAGTGCTACGAGGGGTTGACCACGCTGGCCGCGCTGGCCTCGGCCACGTCGCGCATCCGTCTTGGGTTGATGATCATGGGCGTGACCTACCGGCATCCATCGCTGTTCGCCAACCAGGCCCTGACGATCGACCACGCCTCGCACGGTCGCTTCGAGATGTCGCTGGGCGCGGCATGGTTCGAGCCCGAGCACCGCGCGCTGGGCATGCGCTTCCCGTCGACGCGCGATCGCTTCGACCTGCTCGAGGACACGCTCGAGATCGTGACCCGCCTGATGACGGGGGAGCGGGTGTCGTATTCGGGCAAGCAGGCGTCGATCGAGGACGCCCAGATGCGGCCGTTGCCCGTGCAGCAGCCCCACCCGCCGATTTGGATCGGCGGGACGGGCCCGAAGCGCCTCATTCCGATCGCGGCCAAGTGGGCCGACGTCTGGCACGCCTTCGGCACACCCAAGTCGCTGGCCGAGACCAAGGCGTTGCTCGAAAGGCTGGCCGAAGAGAACGGCCGCGACCCGGCGTCGATCACCAAGGCGGGCTCGCTCTCGATCTCGGAGCCCATCGACACGGTGAAGCGCCATGTGGAGAAGTGGCGCGACGCCGGCTACGGCTACGTCGTGTGCGGCTGGCCCGAGGAGGGACGGGCACGCGTCGAGGAAGTGGCGGCCCAGGTGCTGCCGGAGTTCGCTGAGTAGCGGTTAGAAGCGATCGGGGTGAGGCCCGCTGTTTGCGAGCCGCATGCCGCTGAACTCGACCGTCGACCCCACCACGCGCTTCCAGAACGGCCACAGTGAAGGCGTGGCCCGCAGCTCGATGCGCGCTCGGGCGTGGGCGCCGAGGAGATCGTCGAACTCGACCCGGTCGACCGCTTCGACCGTCTGGCGGCTGACCCAGTAACCGCCGACGC
>JAFATL010000559.1 GCA_019243975.1 Actinomycetota bacterium
AGCGAAACGTTGCGCTGGGCCAGGTGGGCGCGCACGGCCTTCTCGTCGTGCTCGGCTGCGATGCCGTCGACGCACACCGCGGTGTCGCCGTAGGAGACCCGCACCTTGTCGGGATCGAAGGCGGCGCCCGACGAGCCGAGCTCGCTCGCGACCCGGCCCCAGTACGGGTCTTCGCCGTAGAACGAGCACTTCACCAGCTCGCTCTCGGCCACCTTGCGGGCAGCCGCTTTGGCGTCGGCGTCGCTGAAGGCGCCGACCACCTTCACCGTGATCACCTTGGTCGCGCCTTCCGCGTCACCCGCCATCTGGCCGGCCAGGTCGGCGCACGCCTCGGCCACCGCCGCCCGGAACGCCGTCGCGTCGACGGCCCCGGCCATGCCGCTGGCCAGGATGATGACGGTGTCGTTGGTCGACGTGCACCCGTCGACGCTCAAGCTGTTGAACGAGTCGGCCACGCCCGCGGTCAGGGCCGCCTGGAGGTCGGCACTGCCGACCGCGGCGTCGGTGGTGAGGACGGCGAGCATGGTCGCCATGCTGGGCGCCAGCATGGCCGCCCCTTTGGCGATGCCGCCCACGGCAAAACCGTTGCCGTTCACGAGCGTCTGCTTGGCGTGGGTATCGGTGGTGCGGATCGCCTCCGCCGCCGACGGGCCGCCGTCTGCGGCCAACTGCGTCACCGCCGCGGGCACGCCCGATTCCAGCGCCGCCATCGGCAGGTAGAACCCGATGAGCCCGGTGGAGCACACCAGCACGTGCTCGGGCTCGCATCCGAGACCGTCGGCCGCCAACGCGCACATGCGCTCGGCATCCGCCTTGCCCCGCTCGCCCGTGGCCGCGTTGGCGTTGCCACTGCTGAGCACGACGGCGGCCGCCCGGCCCTGGGTCGCGGCCAGGTGCGCACGTGACACCTGCACGGGCGCGGCGGTGGCCAGGTTCGACGTGAACACGGCGGCAGCGGGGACGGCCTTGCCGTCAATGGTGGTGACGAGCGCCAGGTCGGGATCACCGGACGGCTTGATCCCGCAGGCAATGCCCGCCGCCCGGAAGCCCTTGGGCCCGGTGACCGTCACGGCCACAGACCGGTGGTGGTGAGGCCGGCCGTCTCAGCCAGGCCGAGCATGAGGTTGGCGCACTGCACGGCTTGGCCGGATGCGCCTTTGACCAGGTTGTCGAGCGCGCCCAGCACCATGACCCAACCCGTGCGCTCGTCGTAGCGGGCGCTGAGGTGGGCCGCATTCGAGCCCAACGTCGCCTTGGTCGACGGCGACACGTCGCTCACCCACACGAACGGGCTGTCCGCGTAGAAGTCGGTCAGGACCTCGATCAGCTGCGCAGTCGACGTGGTCCCGGTCGGGCGGGCGTAACAGGTAGCCAGGATGCCGCGGGTCATCGGGGCCAGGTGCGGTGTGAACAGCACTTGGGCGCCGATCGCCTGCTCGATCTCGGGTGTGTGGCGATGCGTGAGCAGGCCGTAGGCGTTGAAGTTCTCGTCGACGGTGCCGAAGTGGCTGCTGTCCTTGAGGGCCCGGCCCGCACCCGACACCCCACTGGCCGCGTCGACGACGATGCCCGTCGTCTCGATGAGGCCAGCCCGCACCAGCGGCGCCAGCGGCAGCGCCGCCGCCGTGACGTAACAGCCGGCCGCCGCCACCAGATCGGCGCCGGCCACCTCGTCGGGGAACAGCTCGGGGATGCCGAACGCGAACTCGGCGAGGAGCTCGGGTGCGGTGTGCTCCTCGCCGTACCAGGTCGGGTACAGCGACGCGTCCTTCAGGCGGAAGTCGGCGGCCAGGTCGACGACCTTGCCCACCCGCTTGCGCAGATCGGGCACGATCGCCTGCGACGCCCCGTGGGGCAGCCCGAGGAACGCAACGTCGTACCCATCGACGGCGCTGGGCTCGTAACGCTCGTACACGAGCTCGGGGTAGGTGGCGGCCAGGCTCGGGTACAGCGACCCGACCTTCTCCCCCGCCTTGGTGTCGCCGGTGACGTACGCAACCTCGAGGTCGGGGTGGGCGGCGCACAGGCGCAGCAGCTCAGCCCCCGTGTACCCCGACGCGCCGATGACCGCGGTCCGCACTGCCATCGCATGAGCATACGCACTCATGCATAAGCATGCAACCCCCTCACGAACTCGCCCGTTCTGACCGCGTAGTCGCGGTCAAGTGTGGCGAGTTCGTGGGGTCAGCCCCGAAGAACCGCGCCGAGGGTCTGTTCGGCGGCGGTGATGCAGCGCTGGCGGGCCTCGGCCACGTCGGCGTCGGTGAGGGTGCGCTCGGGCGACACGAACCGGAGGCGGTAGGCGAGGCTGCGCTTGCCCTCCCCCACCTGGGCGCCCCGGTACACGTCGAACAGCTCGATCGATTCGAGCAGCTCACCAGCCGCGGCCGCGAGCGTCGCCTCGACGTCGCCGGCGGGAACGCTGTCGTCCACCACGAAC
>JAFATL010000115.1 GCA_019243975.1 Actinomycetota bacterium
GTCGTGGTCGGCGAGGGCACCGGCTCGGCGTGCGAGACGGGGTCCGACGCCAACTGCGTCACCTGCGGCGTCTGGGCGCCCCCCGTGAGGGCCTGGACCGTCGACGTCTGGGACGACGGCGCCCCCGCCGTCGACGTCGCACGTTGCCCCGCCGTGCGATCGGCGGCGACGACCTTCTGCCCGGCCCGCAACGACGCGGCGATGGGATCGGTCGACGGAAGGTTGGCGACGAAGAAGCCGAGCAGGGCCACCGCCGCGACCGACCACGCCACCCGCACGCGCGACGGCATCTGCGGCGCGAACAAGCGGCGCCGGCGCGGCCGGAGGAACGGCCGCTCCACCAACCGGTACGACAGTTCGCCCAGCACGAGGGCGCCCGCGAGACCGACCAACGCCGACTCCAGGGGCGACCACCCCACGTCGATGCGCGGCCGCAGCAGCACGACGAAGGGCCAGTGCCACAGGTAGATCGAATACGAGCGGGTGCCCAGCCAGCGGGGCACGCGGCTGCCGAGCACGGCGGCGACGGTGCCGTGCTCGAGCGACACCAGAATGACGGCGACCGTCGCCAGCCGGCACAGCAGGAACCCGCCCGGGTACATCCAGCGGGCCCGCTCGCCTCCGACGACGAACAGCCCGACCAGCGTCACCAGACCGGCCACGCCCGCGGCGCGGCGGTACGCCCACGTGCGCACGCGCAGATCGAGGCGGCTGCGCTTCACGAGCAGCGCCAGCAGGGCCCCTGTCAACAGCGCGCCGATGCGCGTGTCGGTGCCGTAGTACGCGCGCGACGGGTCGGCGGCGTTGAACAGCAGCGCCATCGCCAGTGCCGACGCGCCGATGCCGGCGAGCAACATCGTGGCCCCGACCCGCACGCGCCGCCGCACGATCACGGCCACGACGAGGGGGCAGGCGGCGTAGAACTGCAGCTCGACCGCCAGCGACCACAGGTGGCGCACCAGCGAGGGCCGGCCCAGCTGGGCGAAGTAGGACGCGCCGGAGCTGATCAGGTGCCAGTTGGTGAGACCAACCGCCGTCCACAGCACGTCGCCGCGTATGCGGAAGGAGTCGCCCGCCGCCACCAACGGGCCGAGGACGACAAGAGCGACGAGGAACGCCACCATGGCGGGAATGACGCGGCGGATGCGTCGGGCGGCATAGGCCACCCAGGCGATCGTGCCGGTGAAGCTGTCTTCCTCCAGCAACAGCGAGACCACGAGGAACCCGGACAGCACGAAGAACACCTCGACGCCGAGGTAGCCGCCCGGGAACGCCGCCGGCCACGCGTGGTACAGCAGCACGCCGACCACGGCCAGCCCGCGGACGCCGTCGAGGGCGCCCACCCGTTCGCCGATCCGCCGACTCCCCCCGAACATGCCGCTACACGGCCGAGAGAGGTTGGCGGGCTTCGGTGATCAGCTCGAGGTCGGAGGGCAGGCCTTCGACCTTCATGTCGCCGTCGTGCACTTCGACGGACACGCGCCCTCCCGCCAGGGGGATGCGTTCCACCTTCAGATATTGCAACTTCTCGGGCAGGGCGGGGTCGACCCACACCTTGCCGTGCGGCACCCACGGGTCGAACCGCAGCAGGGTGCGCAGGAACAGCAGCGACGATGCGGCGGCCCACGCTTGGGGGGAGCACGACGTCGGGTAGCTCACGACGCTCGGGAACTCTTGCCGGTCGAGTCCGCTGAAGAGCTCGGGCAGGCGGGCGCCTTGCGTGGCGGCGGCGTCGAGCATGGCCATCACCACGCGTTGCGCCTCTTCGACGAACCCGTAACGCATGAGGCCGGCGGCGATGAGGGCGTTGTCGTGGGGCCAAACCGAGCCGCAGTGGTAGCTGATCGGGTTGTAGCCGCCCATCGACGACGCCAGCGTGCGGATGCCCCACCCGCTGAACATCTCCGGCGACAGCAGCCGCTTGGCGACGAGCGGCGCCTTCTCCTCGTCGATGATGCCCGTCCACAGGCAGTGGCCCATGTTCGAGGTCAGCGAGTCGATGGGCCGCTTGTCGCCATCGAGACCGATGGCGTACCAGCCCCGGTCATCGAGCCAGAAGTCCTCGTTGAACCGACGCTTGAGCTCCACCGCCTTGGCCCGGTAGCGCTCGGCCGCCGCCGCGTCGCCCTGCTCGAGGGCGAAGTAGTGGCGGGCGAGCAGGGCGCCGTAGACGTAGCCCTGCACCTCGCACAGCGCGATCGGTGCTTGGGCAATGCGGCCGGTGGCGTAGCGGATGCCGTCGTGGGAGTCCTTCCACCCCTGGTTGGCCAGGCCCCGGTCGGTCTTGCGCTGGTACTCGACGTAGCCATCGCCGTCGGCGTCGCCGTACTCCTCGATCCACTGCATGGCCCGGTCGGCGTGCGGCAGCAGCTGGTCGACGGCTTCGCGGGCCAAGCCCCACCGGCGCAGCTCGCCGAGGAGCATCACGAACAGCGGCGTGGCGTCGGCGGTGCCGTAGTACACCTTGCCGCCGCCGAGTGACAGCGACGACGCGTCGCCGAAGCGCATCTCGTGCAGGATGCGACCCGGCTCCTCCTCGTTGCGGGGGTCGACCTGCTCGCCCTGGAAGCGGGCCAGTGTCTGCAACACACCGAGGGCGAGGTCGGGGTCGACGATCAACGCCATCCACGACGTGAGCAACGAGTCGCGCCCGAACAACGTCATGAACCACGGCGCGCCGGCGGCCACCACGACGCGCTCGGGGAAGTCGGGATCGAAGATGCGCAGAGCGCCGAGGTCCTCGGCGCCGCGCGCGATGACGGCCTCCAACGGCGCGTGGTCGGTCTCGACCATGGGGATCTCGCGGCGCCAGCGCTGCAGGCGCTCGACCGGCGTGGCCCGCTCGACGGGTTGCCCACACTTGTAGCGGGGCTCGATCTCCTCGTCGTCGATCGCCGGCGTCACCTGGATGCACGTCGACCACTCGCCATGGTCGGGGACGAT
>JAFATL010000128.1 GCA_019243975.1 Actinomycetota bacterium
TTCGGTCACGACGACGCGCCCCACGGGCACATGCACCTGCGCCTCACCAATGTTCGCGTGCCGAAGGAGAACATCCTCCTCGGCGAAGGGCGCGGCTTCGAGATCTCGCAGCTGCGCCTCGGCCCGGGTCGCATCCACCACTGCATGCGCTCCATCGGCGCGGCCGAGAAGGCGCTGCAACTGATGGTGGAGCGCGGCTTGTCGCGCGAGGCCTTCGGCAAGCCGATCATCGCCTTGGGCAAGAACACCGAGCTGGTGGCCCGGGCCCGTATCGAGATCGAAGCCATGCGGCTCATGGTGCTGAAGGCGGCCAAGGCCATGGACCTCATGGGCAATGCCGAGGCACGCGTATGGGTGAGCGCGGTCAAGGCCATGGTGCCCGAGCGGGTGTGCCAGATCATCGACCAGGCCATCCAGATGCACGGCGCCACCGGCGTGTCGCAGTGGACGCCGTTGGCCGATATGTACACGTCGCAGCGCACCCTCCGTCTGGCCGACGGGCCTGACGAGGTGCACCACATGGTCGTCGGGCGGGCCGAAATTGCGAGGTACCAGCCCCGCTAACTCCCTTCGAGGCGCAACGCGGCGGCCCATGCCGCCGTCGGGTCGAACGCATCCGTGGTGTACGTCTCGGCGCGCACATTCACGCGGGCGCGGTGGGCGGTGACGACCTGACGATGACGTGGAGACGCGAGAAAGCGGTGCAGAGCGCGATCGCTGTCCCACAGCGAGACGGTCCACGAGATCCGGCGGCGCAAGTCGACGCCCACCTGGACGCCGCACCCGCCTTCGTGCTCCTGCCAATGGCGCAGCAGGCCGGCGCCGGCCAGGAGCACGGCGGGAAGGTCAAGATACCCACGGACATGCGTGCACGTCACGCTCACCACGCCGGGCCGACCGCGGGCCGCGTCACCCCGCCACGCCGTGCGAATCACGTTGCCTCGGAGGGCGTGCGAGCGACCTGAACCGTCAGCCACAGCAGCGCGACTGTTGCCGGCACTGCGCCCAACAGGTCCAGGGGACCGCCGAACTGCCACGCCCCCCGATCGGCGAGGAACGGCGGGAGCGAGCTGATCGTGCCGATAGCTGCGGCGAGGTAGAGCAGGCCCGCAGTCCGACGTGGCAGCAAGCGGCCTCCGGCTGCGCCGTGGGCGACAGCCGCCAACAGGAGAGCCAACGGCAGCTTCCCGACCTCGATCATGGCGTTCCCCACGCCCACCATGGCCGTCAGCGCGGCAACGGGCATTTGCCCTCCACCCAACGCCAGGCCGGCGAAGACCGCCATCCCGACGAGCGTCAGCAGCCACGAGGCGAGGCCGCCGAGCACCGCGAGGTTCGCAGTCGACGCGCCTTCCCGTCGATCGAGGCGAGCTCGGAGCGCGAGGAGGAAGACGAGGAAGCCCACGAGTCCGAGGCCGGCAAGCCACGTCGAGACAAGGAACGCCCGTCGGTGGTCGAGCAACGCGGCGTGCATCGCCGGCGCGGTGTCGCTCGTGCGAAACGGCCGACCAGGAAGCACAAGGGCCACGACGAGCAGGCCGACGGCGAGAACTCCGAGGTAACCGCTCCACGCGCCACGACGCAGGTCTTGCCCACCAGCCATCTGTCAACCATGAGCCAACGGGCACGATTGTGTCTATCGGGTATGTCACATACTCTGAGTACGTGAACGTGCGAACCCCTGCGTCTCGGCGTCAGGAGTACAAAGCGGCCACCCGGCGAGCGCTCGTGCAAAGCGCGGTACGGCTCTTCAGCACCCGCGGGTTCGCCGAGACCACCCTCAACGACGTGGCCACCCGCGCGCGCGTGACCAAGGGGGCCGTGTATCACCACTTCGAGAGCAAGGAAGCGCTGTTCCTCGCTGCCCTCGAGCTCGTCGACGAGCGAACCGTTGTGGAGATCGCCGCCGCGACCGAAGGCACCCGTTCGGCGTGGACCGCAGCCATCGCCGCGTTGGACGCCTTCCTCGAGCGCTGCCTCGACCCGACGTACCGAAAGATCTGCTTCGAAGAGGGCCCACAGGCGATCGGATTCGTTGCCTGGTGGGAGCACGGCGAACGGCACGTCGAGGGGATGCTCAAGGCGGCGCTCATCTCCCTGCGGGACGCCGGCGACATCGTGGTGCGAGACGTCGACGCCATGAGCGCCACGCTCTACGGCTCGTTGACGGCGGGTGCTCTCGCTATCGCCCGTGCCGACAAGCCCGAGGCCGCGAAGACCGCGGTGCGCGCCACGCTGCTCCAACTTCTCGAAGGGCTTCGTCCGTGAAGATCGGGCTCCAGCTGCCCGAGGTCGAGCGCGAGGTGCGCTGGCCCGAGATCGTCGAGCTGGCGCGTGTGGCCGAGGAGGGTGGCTTCGATTCGCTGTGGGTCGGCGACCACCTGCTGTACCGGTCGCCTGCCCGCGGGCCGTGGGAGGCCTGGTCGGTCTTGGCGGCGCTGGCTGCCGTCACGTCACGCGTGACGCTGGGGCCGTTGGTGGCGTGCCTCGGGTTCCACAATCCGGCCGTCCTGGCCAAGCAGGCGGCGACGGTGCAGGAGATCTCGGGCGGGCGGTTGGTCTTCGGCGTGGGCGCGGGGTGGAACCGCGACGAGTTCGACGCCTTCGGCGTGCCCTTCGACCACCGGGTCGAGCGGTTCGACGAGGCGTTCACCATCGTGCGTCGGTTGCTGCGCGATGGCGAGGTGTCGTTCTCAGGCCGATTCCACTCGGTGCAGGACTGTGTCCTTCTCCCCCGGCCCGCGTCCGTGCCGCCGTTCATGCTCGGGTCGATGGGACCGCGGATGCTGGCCCTTGCGCTGCCGTTCGTGGAGATCCACCACGCCTGGTTCGCGTGGTTCAGCAACACCGTTGACGGATTGCGCGAGTTGCAGGGCCGCGTCGACGAGGCGTGCGGTCTGGTCGGGCGCGACCCGGCCACCTTGCAGCGGTCGGTCGCCCTCTACGTGCAACTGCCGGGCGGTGGCGGGCGACAGACGCCGCACGAAGAATCACGCGACATCACGCCAATCCCGCTCGATGCGCTGGGCGACGTCCTCGGTGCGGTCGAGGCGACCGGTGTCACCGAGGTGCAATTGGTGCTCGACCCCATCACGGTCGAGTCAGTTGCAGCGACCGCCGAAGTCATCGCCCGGTGATGTCGCGCCGCATGACGACGCGGATCTCGGCCGGCAGGCCGTAGCTCTCCTCTTCGATCACCTTGGCGCGGAGGCCGGGAGTGACCTCGTCAGCGGCGAGGACGCGGAAGCCGCGGCGCTCGTAGAAGGGGCGGTTCCACGGCACGTCGCGGAACGTCGTCAGGGTGAGTGCGGGCATGCCGTTGGTTGTCGCCCACTGCACCACGGCGTCGATCAACGCGGTGCCGAGACCGCGGCCGCCGTGCGCGCTCGACACCGCCAGCTCCTCGATGTGACCGCACCTGTCGACTTCCACCGCCA
>JAFATL010000294.1 GCA_019243975.1 Actinomycetota bacterium
AACGAGGGCGCGGAACGACCCTCGCTCCTGCACGTGCGCCACCAACGCATTGACGGCGCCCGGATCCGACACGTCGCACACGACGTCAACCGCGCCGCCGATGTCGGCAGTGACCACGATGTCGGCGACGGTACGCAACCGTTCGACGCACGCCTGCCCCATCCCGCTCGCCGCCCCCGTCACGACGGCGACCCTTACCGAACTGTCACCAGAATCGCGACCTATAGGTCGCGATTCTGGTGACAGTTCGGAGGAGGTCAACGGGACGAGGGGCTGCGGGGGACGTCGCGGAAGGAAATGTCGCGGTCGTTCGAGATCTCGCGGGGCATGCCGAGGATGCGCTCGGCAATGACGTTGCGTGCGATCTCGGTCGTGCCGCCGCCGATGCAGGCGGCCTGCCGGCTGAGGAAGTCGGTGCCGGCGTGGGCGGCCTCGCCCTCGTCGGCGGTCCAGGCCCCGCCGGAGGCGCCGGCGATCTCGAAGGCGATGGTGCTGCGCCGACTCTGGGAGGTGCCGATGAACACCCGGCCGATGGCGCCCGACTGCTCGGGCATGGCGCCCGCCTCGATGCCCACGGCCAGGCGGCGGTCGAGAGCGGTGCCGACCCGTTCGAGCACACGCGCCTCGCCCAGCAGGTCGCGCACGAGCGGGTCATCGAGCCGTCCCGCATCGCGGGCCGTCGCCGTCACCGACGTGACCGACGAACGGGTCGTGCCCGGCGGGTAGGTGACGAGCGGCGAGTTGTACAGCGTGCGCTCGTGCGACATCCACCGCACCCCGACGGTCCATCCTTGGTCGACCTCGCCGATGCGGTCGCTGTCGGGCACGCGCACGTCGGTGAAGAACTCCTGGCAGAACTCCTTGTTGCCATTGAGCATCTCGATGCGGTGCAGCTCGACGCCCTCTTGGGTGATCGGCAGCATGAAGACCGTCAGGCCACGGTGCTTGGGGACGTCCCAGTTGGTCCGGGCCAGGCACAGCCCCCAGTCCGACCACCACGCCCCCGTGGTCCACACCTTCGAACCGTTGAGCACCCACTCGTCACCGTCGCGGATGGCCGTCGTCAACGCGCCCGCCACGTCGGAACCGCCGCTGGGCTCCGACAGCATCTGCATCCAGATCTCCTCGCCCTTGAGGATGGCCGGGATGTGGCGCCGCTTCTGCTCCTCGGTGCCGAACTCGAGCAGCACCGACGCGCAGGGGACGAACGTGGGCACCTGGATGCGGGCGGGGAACTCGTGACCGATGAGCTCCTCGTTCAACGCCAGCTGGTGGGCGGGGGTGAGGCCGAGCCCGCCGTACTCGACCGGGAAGCAGGCCCCCGCCAACTTGGCGTCGTAGAGCATGCGCTGGATCTCGCGCTCCCGGGCGACGGCGGCCAGCTCTTCTTCGTCGGTGCGGAGGTTGCGCAGGCTGAGCGACACCAGACCCACGTAGGCAAGGTTCTCGTCGGCGAACGCGCGCGCCCGCTGCCGGAAGCTCTCGACGCTCTCCATTGCCCCGTCACCTGCCGGCGCGCTCACGCCAGCTCCCTCGCCTGGGCCAGGGTGGCCACTCGCTGCCGGTGCTCGGCGGGCGTGCCGTAGAGCGCCCGGTGGACCGTGTGGCGGCGCAGGAACAGGTGCAGGTCGTGGTCGAACGTCACGCCGATGCCACCGTGCAACTGCACGCACTCGTGCAGTAGCTGCGACCCCGCCTCACCCACGTAGGCCTTGGCCACACTGGCGACCTCTTCGGCGTCGGGCGCGTTGTCGGCCACCGCCGCCGTCGCCTCGGCGCTGATGGCGTGCGACGCCTCCAGCCCCACCTTCATGTCGGCGCACTTGTGCTTGAGCGCCTGGTACGACGACAGCGGCCGCCCGAACGAGTAGCGATCGAACGCCCACTCGACGGTCATGTCGAACCCCGTCTGCATGGCGCCGACCGCCTCCGCCGTCGACAGCACCATCGCGAGCAGCCGCAACCGTTCGGGATCCGCCTCGACTGCACAGTCGAGCGGCACCCGCACGTTGTCGAACGTCACCACCCCGAACCGCCGGGTGAGGTCGACGGTGCTCATCGGCGCGATCGAAACGCCCGGCGTGGAAGCAGCTACCAACACTCCGCCGACTTTTGGCGCGTGAGGTCCGGCATGCGGACCTGACGTGCCAAAAGTCGTGAGGAAGTGGGACGCCTGGGCGGCGGCCTCCACTGGCCGAGCGGTGCCGTTGACCACGAGCGAGTCGCCGTCCCTCGTGACCGAAACGCCGGTCGCCCATGACGCGATGGCCGTGCCCGCGAGCAGGTCCTCCAGCGTTCTGGCACCAGAATCGGTGTCTATAGCCCCCGATTCTGGTGCCAGAACGGAGAGGGAGGCGCTCAGGGCGCTGGCGACGATGTTGGTGGCGATGAGGGGGCCGGGGGCGGCGTGGCGGCCGAACTCGTAGGCGATGACGGCGAGGTCACGGAGGCCGTCGCCGCTGATGGTG
>JAFATL010000298.1 GCA_019243975.1 Actinomycetota bacterium
GAGGAACCAAGCGAGCCACTCGCGGAAGAGGGCCGAGGTCTCGTCGGGCTGCGCTTCGTCGTCCCACCAGAATTCGGCAGTCCCCACTGTCAGCTCGTCGACGACAACCTCCAGGTGTTGTGGGCCCTCCGAGAACGCCTCTTCAACGGGCACGACCTCGAGCAAACTGCCGGTCCGCGTCCTGACGCGTTCGAGCACTCCTTCAGCGCCAGGCGGCAGGCCGGGGCGGAGTGCCATTCGCCGAGCATGATGCCGCAGCTCGTGCTCGAGAACCGACAACGCGGCGGCGGGGCCCTGAACAGTGGCAACGTGGCAGCGTGCGTTACGCGCCAATGCCCGGCGGCCGCTGGCTGATCCTCGCCATGTTTGGTGCTTTCGTCGTCGCGGCCATCGTGTTGGTTGGCGCCACGCTGGTCGGCGGACGTGATTCGCCACCGGACGGCTTCACAATCTTTTGGCTCGCTGCGGTCGGATGGAATGCATACTGGTGGCTGTTTCGGATCGCGGCTGAGCTTCGCATCGAGGGTTCCGATCTTTGTTGGTGGACCCCTCTGCGCAGCGGCCGAGTGCCGCTAGCCGAGGTCACGGAAATCCGGCCCTGGCTCCTCGCCTCGAACGTTGGGGTCTTCAGACTTACCACCGGCCCGAGCGTCATTGTCATAGCCACAAAGGGTTTCCGGGCTTTCACGGACGAGATCGCGCGCATCAGGCCCGATCTCCCTGTTCGGCTCGGTTGGCAGGCACGGTTGGCCGAGCGGCTCCCCGGATGGAACCGGTTCAAGCGCGACTAGCTGGACCGACCTTTTCACCATCCTGAATCGCACGAACTGCGCGGCCGCTTCTTCGCGCAGCAGTGCCTCTCACAGGCTCATTGCTGCACAAGGAAGGCCGTTGAGTCGGTCCGGCCCCCGCGCCCGGCACGGGAGCGCGGTCAGGGGGTGGCGGTGCGCAGGAGGTCGATGATGATCTGTTGTTCGGCTTTGGATGCGGGGGAGCCGGAGCCGGTGCGGCCGGTTGTTGATTGCGCGAGATCTGCTGGTGTCGAGCCGTGGTCGTTGGTCAGGTGGGGGTCGGCGCCGGCGCGGAGGAGGGTTGCGACGGCAGCTGAGCACCGGTTGCGGACGGCGCGGTGGAGGGGTGTGACGCCGCCCTTCGCCGTTGCGTTGGGATCGGCACCGGCCTCGACGAGGTAGTCGATGACGGTGCTTTGGCGGTCGGGGTTCCAATTGGCGGAGCCGGGTTGGCCGGTCGTGGCGGCGTGGAGGGGCTCCGCCCCCTGACGGTTGCGGGCGCGAACATCGGCGCCGCGCGTGACGAGGTCGCGCGCCAGGTCGCAGTCGTAGGCGAACGCGGCCGCGTGGAGGGCGGTATCGCCTTCGTAGACCTGGGCGTGGCACTCCGGGATGAAGAACTCGTCGGCGCGGGCCAGGCGCGCCGTCGCCAGCGACGGCGTGGCGTCCAGGAGCGTGCGAGCAGTCGCCCCATCACCCGCGGCAATCGCCTTCATCAGTGCCACGAGGTCGGTGACGTCGGCCACGCGGCACGCTACCCGTAACGTGCTGCAGTCAGCAGTCGAAGACGGACCAGCAGATGTCGTTGCGCAGGCGCTGATCGTCCAGCACGAGTTCCCGGATCCGCTTGGGAAGTCGCGCCCGCTGCCAACGGCACTCCTGGCGGCGCGCGCTCTCGTCCTTGCCGTCCGGGGCGGCGGCTTGGACGGCCTTGATCGCGTAGGCAGCCGCACCGAGTTCGTGGGCGGCGACGTGGGCGACGGCGGCCGCCTGGCCGGCCGCGTACGCGGCATGTCGTGGTGCGCCCCGCAGGTCTCGGGCTGCGCCCATGGCGTGGCCGGCGGCAGTGCGAGCCACCGTCATGGTGACCTCGCCCCGCGTCCACGCCCGACCGAGCTCGATGGCGTGCCGCGGTCGCGGGTCATCGGGCCGCACTGCTTCGAACAAGTGGAGCACGTGCTCGGCGCATGTGGCCGCCCACAGGGCGAGGAGATGATGGTCGGAGTCCGTGAGCGTCCCGCCCCGACGGATGGTGATGAACCGCGGGTCGCGGACCCTCGGGAGGATCACCCTCAGGCGGCTTGCTGCACACTCACCCGCACGGCGCCACCTTCGACGAGCTGTCGCACGTTGCGCTGCACCGCCCGCAGGCGTGAACCCTCCGGTCCGATCAGCAAGGTGGGGTTGTCGGCCGTGATCGTGACCAGCAGCCGGTCGCCCGAGCGGCCCAGCGCGACGGACTCGACGCCCGTGCCCGGTGGGGCATGGCGGTCGACGACCTCACGGACGGCGGCTTCGGTGACCACAAACTCCACTTTGGAAGTGGTGGGAACCATCAGCAAGCGGATTTTGGGGACGAAGAGATGCGCGGGAAGCGGCGACTGCTTGCGTTCCCATGAACGAGCACGGTGAGGTGGAGCACCGCGTGCCTAGGCAGGGGGCAGTGTGGAGCCAGGCGGTCAACAGGGAGAACAGCCCGCTGAGGGCTTGGGCCTGCTGGGCGCGGGCGCATCGATTGCGGCTCTCCCCGCGGCCTCCCGGGCGGCCCTGCTCGACCTGCTCCTGTCCCGAAGCGAAGACGCCATCACCATCAGCGTCACCGACACCATCGATGGCACGTGGTGTCCGGAGATCATCTACGCCAACCCCGCCCACGAACGCCTCACCGGATACGCCTCCGCCGACGTGATCGGGCGCAACCCCGGCTTGTGGGCGCCCCACGATCGCAACGGGGCAGCACACGCCGAACTGTGCCGCCGGCTGGCCCTGGGCGAAGGGGCCCGGGCTGAACTCTCGGTACGCACGGCTGACGGGCGCGATAGGTGGGTGGACTCCACCGTTACGCCGCTCGAGTCCGACGGCGAGCGCCACTACCTGCTCGAAGTGGCTCGCGACATCACCGAGCGGCACCGTTTGCTCGAGGAGCTAGCCGACCGCGAAGGGCACATGCGGGAGGCACAAGAGCTCACCAACGTCGGCAGTTGGAAGTGGGACATCGACCGCGACACGGTGACGTGGTCACCGGAGATGTACCGGCTCTACAACCGCGACCCTCGCGAGGACCCGGTGATCACCTTCGCCGCCTACGACAACCTCATCCATCCCGACTACATCCAGGTCATGCGCGAGCTCGTGATGCGCGCCGTGCGCACGGGTGAGGGCTTCGTGTTCGACTTCCGCACCAACCGAAGCGACGGCCGTGTGCAGTGGCTGCAGAGCCGTGGACGCGTCGAGCGCGACGTGACGGGGGAGCGGACGGTGCGCATCGTGGGGACGACGCAGGACATCACCGACCAGAAGAACAGCGAGGAGTCACTCCGCCGGCAGGCGTTACACGACGCCCTGACAGGTCTCCCGAACCGGGCCCTTCTCGCCGACCGCCTCTCCCATGCGGTGGCCCACGCAGCGCGACGGGGATCGCGGACGGCGGTGCTGTTCGTCGACATCGACGACTTCAAGGCTGTGAACGACTCGTATGGCCACCACGGAGGCGACGAGGCGCTCATTGAGGTGGCCCGCCGATTGGAGACGAGCCTGCGCCCGAGTGACACGCTGGCGCGCGTGGGCGGCGACGAGTTCGTCGCCGTGTGCGAGGACATCGCGTCGCTCGAGAGTGCGGCAGCCTTGGCGCAGCGCATCGTGGAGGCGTTGGTGCCGCCGGTCGTGCTGAGCGACGGCGAGGCTCCGGTGCAGGTGAGCGTCGGCGTGTCGGTCGGAGCGAGCGATGACGGCTCCGACGCCTTGATCCGCCGGGCCGACGCGGCGATGTACGAAGCCAAGCTCGCCGGCGGCGGGGCCTACCGCGTGTTCGACGCCAACTGAATCACCAACCGCAGACGCGGAGAACGGGCCCGCTGGGCCCGTTCTCCACGACTGTGCTGATTCGCTGTCTGGTGACTACTGGACGGCGGAGCCGACCGAGCTGAACTTGCTGGAGGCGTTCTTGCCCAGCAGGGTCACGGCCACGATGCAGACAACGGCGATGAGGGCCACGAGGAGCGCGTACTCCACGAGGCTGGCGCCACGCTCGCTCTTGGCGGCGAAGCGGGCACGGATGTACGGGGCCACGGTGCCCTGCCAGTACGAGATGAGATCCACTGATTGCTCCCTTGTGTGAGCCGCCCCCTCGGCGGACTCCTTCTCTATCGACGCGGGCTCCACCGGTCTGGATAGGCCGTCAGGCCCATTGCGCGCGGCTCGCTGACCGCGGCAAAGGAGCAAATCAGTCGAGACGGATGATTCCCATCTTCACGGCCCGCACGACCGCCTGGGTGCGGTCCCGTGAATCCAGCTTCTGGTAGATCGAGGCCAGGTGGTTCTTGACCGTCTTCAGGCTGATGTAGAGGCGCTCGGCCACCTCGGGGGTGGACGCGCCCTCGGCAATCAGCTGCAAGACCTCGACCTCTCGCTTGCTGATGATCTCGTCCTGCGCTTCTTGCAGCATCGATTCCGCCAGCTCGGGGGAGATCGACGTCTCGCCGTTGGCCGCCATGCGCACGGTGCGGGCGACCTCGTCCGTCGTGCAGTCCTTGACGAGATAGCCCGATGCGCCGGCTCGGACGGCCTTGACGATCAGGTCGGCGTCGGCGTGCATCGTGAGCATGACGACCTGGGTGTCGGTGGTCTTCTCCCGCAGGAGGCGGGTGGCCTCGATGCCGTCCATGACGGGCATGGACACGTCCATGAGCACGACGTCGGGGTGCAGCTCCTCGGCCAGGCGCACGGCCTCGTCGCCGTCGGAGGCTTCGCCCACGACGTCGAAGCCGGCGCCCTCCATCGAGCGGCGCAGGCCTTCCCGCAGCATGGTGTGGTCGTCGGCCAGCAGGAGACGAATGCTCATCGCCTTCCTATCGGCACGAACTGCGCGGACTCAAGCATCCCGCACCAGCCGGCACCGCACCGTGGTGCCGGCGCCGGGCGCCGACTCGAACTCCAGGGACGCTCCGATGGCGTCGGCCCGTTCCCGCATGCCGAGGATGCCGTAGGAGTCGACCCGGCCGGCGGTGGTTCCCCCGAGGCCCTTGCCGTTGTCGGACACCTCGAGCAGGGCGAAGCGGTCGTTGGACGTCCAGCGCACGTCGATGCGGCTCGCCCCTGAGTGGCGCTCGGCGTTTGTGATCGCCTCCTGGGCGATTCGCCACATCTCTCGTTCGAGCGGGAGAGGAAGGGGCTCGGACACGTTGGGGGCGAACGTGACCTCGATGCCCTTGCGGTCACTCACCCGCTCGAGAAACCCGTCGAGGGTCTCCACCAGGTGATGCTCCTCGGACACGCCGGTGCGGAGGTCGTACAGCGTCTCCCGCACCTCGCTCACGACCTTGCGCATGTCGGTGCGGAGACGCTCGAGGTCGGGCGCGACCTCGTCGGTGGCGCCGTTGTCGGCGGTGACCTTGCCGGCGATGCGATCGAGCTCGAACGCCAGGTAGGCGAGCGACTGGCCCACCCGGTCGTGCAGATCGCGGGCGATGCGGTTGCGTTCCTCGTCGGCGCCCACACGTCGCAGGCGGCTGAACCACCGCGCGTTGTCGACGGCCAGGGCGGCCTGTTCGGCCACGCCGTCCATCAGCGTGAGGTCTTGCTCGTCGAGCGAGCTGGCCACGCGCCGCTCGACAGCGAGCAGGCCGACGAGACGCGAGCGGGCTCGCAACGGTGAGTACACGCCGCTGCCGGAGCGGGGCGACACGCCCGGCCCCGCGCCGGGGGCGCTGAGGTCGGAGATCAGCTGGGAGACCGGCGAATGCATGACGCGGGCGAGGGGAGCGGGCAGGTCGCCGCCTTCGAGCACCGTGGGGAGGCGGACACCTTCGGCGGCCGCCACCGACCACGAGTCGCTTGCCTCGTCGCGCAGCAACAAGGCGACGACGTCGGGCTTGAGCAGCTCGCGCAGACGTCCCAACGTCGACGACACCGTCTCGGACAGGTCGAGCGACGCCGGCAGCACCTGAGCGACGCGATGCAGCTCCGACAGCAGCGCGTTGGCCTGCGACAGGTGGCTGACGCGCGTCAGCGCGTGGCTGGCGCGCTGGTCAGCCTCGCTGGAGAGACGCCGGGAGTAGCCCGACACCATGGCGATGAGCAGCAGCTCGCCGCTCCACGGCGCCGAGTCGCCCAGCGCGGTCGTCCAGCCTTCCAAGAAGAAGAGGGGCAGCGACACGGCGAGGATCACCGTGACGGCGATGGGGAAGGCGAGGCTGAAGCTGCGGGCTAGGCCGGCGACCACAACCGCGGTGGCCAGGCTGAAGACGTAGGGGGAGTCCCAGTAGCCCGTCGACACGACGACGCCGAGGCACAGGGCGACCTCGAACACGATGGCCAGCAGGTTGCGGAGGTTGCCCTCCGCATACCTGATGGGCACCACGGTGCGGTAGAGGGCGTAGCCGAGGAGGAGGACCCCCTCGGCCAACTTGCCCCCGCCGGCGTGGCCGGCCGCGGCCAGCAACAAGCCGACCGTGACCGTGCCCCACCGGGTGGCGGTGACGACCGCGTTGAACTCACTGAGTCGATCGCGGTCGGCGGCCCGCCGTTTGAGCCCCCCCGATTGTGTTAGTGACCGAGGCCCTTCGTGATCGACGACGCGGCGGGCCCGAGGATCACGACGAGAATCGCCGGGAAGATGAACACCACCAGCGGGAACATGATCTTCACCGGCAGCTTGCCGGCCTTCTCTCTGGCCCACTGCTTCCTCTTGGTCCGCATCTCGTGCGCCTGCGTGTGAAGCACTCGACCGATTGGCATGCCGAGAGCGTCCGCCTGCGTCAGCGCCTGCACGAAGTTCGATAGTTCCGGCACCTCGGTTCGTCGCTTCAGGTTGTGCAGGGCCTCCCGACGGGGGAGCCCCAGCTCCATCTCCTTCAGCGTACGAGAGAACTCGAGGGCGAGCGGGGACGTGAAGTGGCTGCACACGACCTCCATGGCGCCTTCGAAGCCCACGCCCGCCTCGACGGAGATGGCCAGCAGGTCGAGCACGTCGGGCAGATCCTTGAAGATCGACTCCTTGCGCTCGGCCACCTTGCGGCTCAGCCACGACTGCGGCAGCAGGGCACCGACGGCGGGCAGCAGCACCAGGAACAAGGTCTTCTGCCCGGGGGCGAACTTGGTGAGCGTCGCCACGCCGATGCCGAGGAGCAGGCCGAGGCCCGTCGACAGCACCTGCATGGTGACGAACTCCTCAGCCCGAACCTGCGTGGTCAGTCCGGCCAGCAGCAGCTGCTGGTGGATCCGCAGGATGTGCTGGCGCGGCGTGACGCGGGTGACGAGGCCGGCGAGGGCGGCCGCCACGGGACGCACCGTGCGGGCCACGAACGACTGGCGCATTCGCTTGCTGTACTCGTCGGCATCGGCATCGTCGTCGAACCCCTGGTCCAGCTGGTGCAAGTAGGTGGTGGCGTCGACGGCGGGAGCCCGGCGGCCCCGGGCCACGCCGGCGGCGACGAACGCCAACCCGGCCAGCCCGGACGCTCCGGCGATCAACAGTGACGTGTTGTTCATGTCAGACCTCGATCTTGACCATACGGAGGATGATCGCCGTGCCCACCGCAATGCTCAGGCCGGTGAAGGCCAGCACGGCGAAGCCCCAACCCTGGAACAGCGGCTTCATGTAGGTGGGCTGGATGACGTCGACGGCGATGAGCAGGAACACCGGCAGCGCGCCCAGCACCCAGGCCGAGATGCGACCCTCGGCGGTGAGGACGGCGATCTCCCGGCGGATCTCTTCCCGGCCCCGGATGAAGTCGGCCAGCGTGTGCAGCAGGTCGGCGAGCTTGCCGCCCACCGTCTGTTGGATGCGGATGGCCTGCACGACCCACTGCAGGTCGCGAATCTCGAGGCGGACGGCCATGCGCTCGAGAGCGTCGACCACGGGGTCGCCGAGGCGCGTCTCGTAGACGACTCGGGCGAACTCCTCCGACAAGGGCGGCTCCGACTCCTCGCACATCATCTGGATGGCCCGCAGGAACGTGTGCCCGGCGGTGAGCGACGATGCGATGAGCGACAGGGCGTCGGGAAGCTGCGCCTCGAACGCCTTGCGGCGGCGGGCGATACGGAAGTTGGGGAACCACCGGCCGAGGAACGGGCCGATGACCAACGCGGCGATGCCGAGCAGCCATTGGCGGGTGATGAAGCCGAGGAACACGGCGCTGACGAAGCTGGCGCACGCCACGATGACGACGTACTCGCCCGCCTTGAGCGGGATACGCGCCCGCTCCAGGGACTCCGACAGCGAACCCTTGGCATCGAACTTCGACACCATGTTTCCGGCCAGGCTCACCGCACCCTCGGCGATGGCGCCGCGGGTCTCGGTGATCGCCTCGATCGGCACGTCCTGCTCGCCGTAGGGAAGGTCGAGGATCTCGGCCAGCGATTGCTCACGCTTGCGGGCCCGCATGAGCACGCCCACGGCGATGAGCGACATGCCGATCCCGACCAAGAGGGGAAGGAGCACTTCCTTCATCGCGACTTACCTCCTTCGGCCTCGGCCAGCTCGCGCTGGGTCGGGACACGTGTGGGACGAGCCCGGGTGTCGGCGACCGCGGCTCGGCCATTGCCGGAGCTGCGGAAGACCTTGGCCGGGACCTCGACGCCTGCGACTTCGAGCTTGTCGAGGAACTTGGGCCGCAGGCCGGTGGCCACGAGCTCGCCCGTCGCCTTGCCGCCCGTACCGGCGCCCGGCTTGTAGCGGAAGATGTCCTGCAAGAGGATCGTGTCGCCCTCCATGCCCTGCACCTCGGTGACAGCGGTGACGACGCGGCGGCCGTCGGGCATGCGGTCGAGGTGCATGATCACGTCGATGGCGGCGTTGACCTGCTCGCGGATGGCCCGCACCGGCAGGTCGAAGCCGGCCATCAGCACCATCGTCTCCAAGCGCACCAGCGCGTCGCGGGGGCTGTTGGAGTGCACGGTGGTCATCGAACCCTCGTGACCGGTGTTCATGGCCTGGAGCATGTCGAGGGCTTCGGCGCCGCGGACCTCACCCACGATGATGCGGTCGGGCCGCATACGCAGTGAGTTCTTGACGAGATCACGGATGCGGACTTCGCCCGAGCCCTCGGAGTTGGGCGGCCGCGACTCGAGGTTGATCACGTGCGGCTGCTGCAGCTGGAGTTCCGCCGAGTCCTCGATCGTGATGATGCGCTCGCCGTCCGGGATGAACGACGACAGCACGTTGAGGTTGGTGGTCTTACCGGTGCCGGTACCGCCGGACACCAGGATGTTGAGCTTGCCCCGCACGCACGCCTCCATCACCACGGCGAGGTCCAGCGTGAACGTGCCGAAGTTGATGAGGTCCTTGACCGTGTAGGGGTCGGCGGCGAATTTCCGGATCGTCAGTACGGAGCCGTGGAGGGCCAGCGGCGGGATGATGGCGTTGACGCGGGAGCCGTCGGGCAGGCGGGCGTCGACCATCGGCGACGACTCGTCGATACGACGGCCGACGGCCGACACGATCTTCTCGATCACCTGGCGGTACTGCACGTCGTCGGTGAACGACAGGTCGGTGGCCTCGAGACGGCCCTCGCGCTCGACCCAGATCTCGTCGAACGAGTTGCACATGATTTCGGTGACGTTGACGTCCTGCAGCAGCGGGTCGAGCGGCCCGTAGCCGAGGGTGTCCTGGATCACTTCCTGGACGAACTTGCGGCGCTCGAGCGGCGACACCTGCACGTCCTGGCGCTGCAGGATCTTGTCGAGGGCGTTCTTGACCTCGGTCGTGAGGGCCTCGCCCTTCAGCTTCCCCATCTTGGGGGCAACCTCGGCCAGCACCATGCCGCGGACCTTGCGCTTGGACTCCTCCCACGTCGACGAGGCGCGGGCCTTGCTCTTGGCGCCGGTGCGCGACGCACGGGGACGGGCCTGGCCAGGCTCGGCCGGCGCGGCCTTGGCCGCTGCCTGTCGCTCCTCCTCTTCGAGGACTGCGAGCTTCTCGGAGAGCTTCATCGGATTCCTTCTCTTCCTTTCGAGCAGCGGGGCTTAGGCGTTGACCGGGGCCCGGCGGAACAGGCGCTTGAAGCGGCCACCCTCGGCCGATGCCTCGGGCGCGCTGGCCATGCGGGCGGTGACGGCATCGGGCAGCAGGTCGGCGAAGCCCTTGACCATGAGCCGGCTCACCTCGGACTGCGGCGACGACGCGGCTACCGGCATGCCGAGGTTGATGGACCGGCTGACCTCCTTGGCGTAGGGCAGCACGGCGCTGAACCCCTGCGGGAACAGGCGCGTGACCTGGTCGACGTCGATGCCGACGTCGGTCTCCGCCTTGTTGAGGATCAGCTTGACGTTCTCGCTCGAGATCTTGAGCCGCTCGAGGGTGCCGAGGAACACGCTCATGTTGCGAACGCTCGGCAGGTCGAGGGTGGCCATCGTGTAGAGCACGTCCGACAGGTCGAAGGCGGCCAGCACGACCTCGGTGAGGGCGGCGGGCGTGTCGACGACGACGTAGTCGAAGCGGGCCCGGCACGCCTCGATGATGCGGGTGACGTCGGGCGGGTCGATGCGGTCGGCCTCCGACGGGTCCTTCGGCGCAGCCAGTACCGAGAAGCCGGTCTCGTGCGTGACCATGTACTCCTCGATGTGGTCGCGCAGATCGGCTTCGTCGGTGTCCTCGCGCTGCAGGACGTCGTAGATCGTGTAGCGGGGGCGAAGGCGCAGCGCCGTCGACACCTCGCCGAACTGCAGGTCGAGGTCGACGATGCAGGCCCGCTTGCCGGTGTGATGCGTCAGCAGGTAGGCGAGGTTGGTGGCAAGGAACGTCTTGCCGCACCCGCCGGTGGCCGACGACAGCGTGAACACGGTCCCCGGCCGGCTCAGTCCACTCGGTGCAGCCGTCGAAGCTGCTGCCACCGCGGGGACGGGCGCCTCGGGTGCGACCTTGCGGCTGAGCTCGAGAGCCCGCTCCAGGCTCTCGCGCAGCACGTCGTCGTCGGCGGGCAGCTGCACCAGGTCGACGGCGCCGGTGCGCACGATGTCGCGCAGGGCGGCGTCGGGCCGGCGGGCGAACGCCAGCAGCACGACCATGTTGGGCAGCTCGTCGTGGATCACCTCGAGACGGGCGAGACCCGAACGGGTGGCCAGGCTCGGTCCGGCCACCAGCAGGTCGAAGGGACCTTCGTCGGTGAGGATGTCGCCCACGGCACCGATGCGGCTGCACGACTGCACCTCGGGCCGGGGACGGAACTCACTGAGGATCCCCTCGAGCTGCTCGGCGAGGGTCTCGTTCCTGTCGAGGACGAGAATCTTGGGGTTGCGCATGAAGTCGGGCTCCTAGAGGGCGTTGCCGATGTTGTGGCCGGGGGTCGATGCAGCAGGCGCACCCTTGCGGGTCAGCGACATGTACAGGCTCTGGAACGACTGCAGGTACATGATCTGCTCGGCCTGCGGCGGGGTGAGGGCCAGCAGGTAGGTGGCGGCGCCGTTCTCTGCGCCGGGCGCCGGGCTGGTGACCGACAGCACCTTCACGTTGCTGAGCGCCAACTTCACGGCGGGGACCTTCGGGCCACCGGCGGGCTGGTCGGACTTGAAGACGCCGTAGATGTTGACGTTGTCACCGTTGTGCACGTAGCCGGCGACGCCGGGCACGAAGGTCAGCTGCACGGCGACGGCTTCCATGCCGTCGGGAATGTCGACGGTGGCCGCCGGCGTCGTCGCTGCCGCGGCGGCGAGATTGGTGTGGGCGGGGAGCTGCGTCTGCGAAGCGGTCGTGTTGACCTTCGACGAGCTCTTCTTGTTGTTGTGGACGAGGAGGAACGCCATCGACGTGCCGAGCACGAAGACGGCGACACCAACTGCGATCAAGACGGTGGAGCGGTTCCGAGCCATTGCGTTTCTCCCTGTTTCTTCTCTGGCGAACTGTTTGCGACCAGGACTGGTCTTGGTGGCGAGGTGCTTCGGCTAACTCCGTCCCTCACTGAAGTGATTGTCGGCATGTGCGCGTGACACTCCATAGGTCGTTCGGATGAATCTCGGATGGTCAGACGTGACTGGTCAGGACCCGACACTGACGTTGACGGTGTTCTCCCGAATGTCGACTTCGCCCGAAAAAAACGGCCCGATCGGACTATGGAGGTGCGCAGTCCTCTTGCCGATCATCCGCAGTGATGACACACCTCAAGCACCAGAGGCGGGACGAGCGAGGGGCAGCACTGCTGGAGTTCGCGCTCGTCTTCGGGATTTTTGTTTTCGTGCTCTACGGATTGATCGCCTACGGGATGATGCTGTCGCTCAAGAACAGCGTCACCCACGCCGCGGCTGAAGGCGCTCGCGCGGCCATCGGCGTCACGTCGGGCGACGCCGACCACAACGGCGTCGACGACCGCACCGACGCCGCCGTGGCACGCGTGAAGTCGTCGCTCAACTGGCTCGGTGCGTCGAAGGTCAACGCAACGACGATCACAGTGACCTATCCGTCGTCGTGTCCCACGTCGTGCATCGACGTGAAGATCTCGTACCCCTACGACAGCCAGCCCCTCGTGCCGCCGGCACCGGGTCTCGGTCTCGTCACCCCCAGCAGCATCGGCTCCGAAGCCGTCGTCGCCCTTTCCTGACGAGTCCGAAGGAGGACAAGTAGTCGTGAAGTTCGTCGCCCGCCTCAACCAGCGTATGGCTCACCGGAGGGATGAGCGCGGCGCAATCATGATCATGGCCGTACTGGGACTTACGGTCATGCTCGTCTCTGCATCACTGTCGATCGACAT
>JAFATL010000304.1 GCA_019243975.1 Actinomycetota bacterium
GAACGGGAAGAACAGCAGGAAGCTGGAGTTCACCGCCGCCGGGTTG
The DNA here is from genome assembly GCA_019243975.1 of Actinomycetota bacterium. Taxonomy (GTDB): domain Bacteria; phylum Actinomycetota; class Acidimicrobiia; order Acidimicrobiales; family JAFATL01; genus JAFATL01. Next base: position 47 of record JAFATL010000304.1, read on the forward strand.
CCGGTCTTCAAGGCGATGGCGTACCCGAAGCCGGCGAAGGCCAGGCACCAGATGGCCGACACGGCGAGGAACGCCAGGATGCCGAGCGGGCCCGTCTCGACGCGCACGCCCAACGCGTAGGCCAGGATCAGGATCGGCACGCACAGGGCCACCGCCACGGCGACGTCGGCGACCATGTGCCCGATCAGGATGGCGAGCCGCCGCACCGGTGTCAGCAGGAGGCGGTCGAAGTACCCGTCCTGGATGTCGAGGACGAGCGCTCCCGCCCGGGACACGCCGGTCACGCCGATGAGGATGCCGGTCGGCAGCATGAACGCCTTGATGTCGAACCCGCTGATGTGGTTCTCGGTCAGCCGCTGCAACGTGCCGATGTTGACGATGAAGAAGAACAGGGCGATGAAGATCGGCGGAATCACACTCTCGAGCTCGCGGGGCACGGCGCGCAAGGCGCGACCCGCAACCGAGAACACGTCACGCACGAACGGCGAGGGCCGCGCTTGCACCGCCGACTCGCGAACGGTGCCGCCCGTCAGGGGGATGTCGAGAACCGTCATCACGCCACCTCCACTTCGTCTCGCTGGAACTGGTTGCCGGTGAGCTCGAGGAACACGTCGTCGAGCGTGGGCGTGCGCAGCGTGAGGTGCTGCACCGTCGCCACCTTGTTGAGAGCGACGGCGACGGCGCCGATCGTGGCGGCGCCGTCAGCCGCGGTCACGACGACTTCGTCGTCGCGAGCTTCCACGCCGTGCACGCCGGCGACCCGCTGCAGACCACGCAGCGCAGCGCGGGCGTTGCCGTCGACGCGCGCCACGATCACGTCGTTGCCGACGCGTCGCTTGAGCTCGTCGGGCGATCCCTCCGCCACGAGCTTGCCGCCGTCGATGATGCCGACGCGGTCGGCCAACTCGTCGGCCTCCTCGAGGTACTGCGTGGTGAGGAAGATGGTCATGTCGAGCTCGCGGTTGAGCCGGCGGACCTCCTCCCACATGCGGGCCCGGCTCACCGGGTCGAGGCCGGTCGTCGGTTCGTCGAGGAACAACACGTCGGGGTTGTGCACCAGGGCCGCGGCCAGGTCGAGGCGTCGCTTCATGCCGCCCGAGTACGTCCCGATGCGCCGCCCCAGGGCGTCGCCGATGTCGATGAGCTGGCCGAGGTCGGCGAGCCGCCCGTCGATCTCAGAACTGGAAAGGCCGTAGAGGCGGCCCTGCAGGCGCAGCAGCTCCAGGCCGGTCTGCTTCGGGTCGAGGGCCGCCTCCTGCAGGGCGACGCCGATCCGCAGCCGTACCTGATCGGGCTGGGAGCCGACGTCGTAGCCGGCGACGGTTGCCCGCCCACCGGTCGGCGCCAGCAACGTGCACAGCACGCGGACGGTCGTGGACTTCCCGGCGCCGTTGGGCCCGAGGAAGCCGTAGATCTCGCCGCGTGCGATGTCGAGGTCGACGTGGTCGACCGCCGTCACGCCGTCGAAGGCCCGGACGAGGCCTTCTGCGGCGATGGCGGTCGCTGCATGGGGGGATCGAGGGTTCATGCCGGCATCCTCTGCTCCGAAACCGGCCACCGAGTGACCGGTTTCCCGAGATGGTGCGTGACTCTGGTCATGTGGAAAACGACGACCCGAGCGGCCCGAACTCATCGGCGCGACCTTCACTAGCGTCACCAGGCATGACCTATCGCGTCGTGCAGTGGAGCACCGGCAACGTCGGCATGTTCGCCTTGCGCTCGATCATCGAGCACCCCGACCTCGAGCTCGTCGGCCTGCTCGTGCACAGCCAGGCCAAGGCCGGTCAGGACGCGGGGGCGTTGTGCGGCGCGGCGCCGACCGGCGTGATTGCCACCAACGACGCCGACGAGGTGCTAGCCCTCAAACCCGACGTCGTCTGCTACACCGCGACCGGCGACCTGCGCCCCCACGAGGCGGTCGAGGACATGTGCCGCATCCTCGAGAGCGGCGCCAACGTGGTCTCGTCGTCGGTGGTGTCGCTCGTGTACCCGCCCGCGGCCGACAAGGCGTTCGTGGCCCAGCTGCAAGCGGCGTGCGACAAGGGCGGCACGTCGTGCTTCACGTCGGGCATCGACCCCGGCTTCGGCAACGACCTGATGCCACTCACCCTCACCGGGTTCGCCCAGCGCATCGACGCGGTGCGGGTCATGGAGATCCTCAACTACGACACCTACGACCAGCCGACCGTGCTGTTCGACACGATGGGCTTCGGTTCACGCCCTGAGGAGACGCCGCTGTTGTTGATGCCGGGCGTGCTCACGTTGGCCTGGGGGAGCGTCGTGCACATGATCGCCGCCGGCCTGGGTGTCGAGCTCGACGAGGTGCGGGAGCGCTTCGAGCGGTGGGAGTCCGACCGCAAGTTCGAGACGCCCGGCGGCGTCATCGAAGAGGGGACGATGGCGGGGCTGCGCTTCGAGGTCATCGGCGTCGTCAACGGTCGCGAGGCGATCGTCGTCGAACACGTCACCCGCATGCGCGACGACGCCGCTCCCGACTGGCCCCAGCCCGCCGGTCAGGGGTCCTACCGCATCGTCATCGAGGGCAACCCGAAGATGAAGTGCGAGCTCGAGCTGGTGGGCGAAGGGGGCGACCACAACGCCGGCGGCGTGCTGGCCACCGCCACCCGCATCGTCAACGCCATACCGGCGGTGGTGGCGGCGTCGCCCGGCCTGCTCTCGCCCCTCGACCTTCCGCTGGTGACGGGCAAGCACCTGCTGTCCTAGGTCGCGACGCGGATGCGCCGGCGGCGCGCCTCCTCGAGCACGGCGCCCGGGCGGGTGGGCGTGAACATCAGCAACGCGGACGCGCCTTCCTCACCGCGACGGCGGCCGCGCGGGGCAAGCGTCATCGGCACCTTCTCGAACAGGTTCAGCTCGAGCGCAAGCCCCGGCGCGCCCAAGGTGAGGTCGAGGGCGTCGGTGTCGGCCGGCGCGGGGCCGAGCGTCTCGATCATCTCCCGCATGAAGAGCACGGGGTCGCGCAGCGCGAGGTGGTCGTGCACGACGAGCCCGGCGGGCACGAAAACCACCCACCGCCGCGACAGACCGTGCAGGGCGCGCACGAGGACCACGGCGAGGGTGACGCCGACGACGGCGACGATGGCGCCGGCCACCCACTGCTTCTCGCCCAGCAGCAGCGCGCCCGCGGTGGGCCCGCCCACCGCCAAGGCCCAGGCCAGTGGCAGGGGCCCGATCAGCAGCCACGCCGGCACCCGCAGCGGGAAGCGCCGCTCGTTCGGGTAGGCGGTGCCGTTCACCGACCACACGCCGGTCGCGGGGGCGAATGCGAACACCAGGGCGACGACAGCTGACGCGGTGCCGAGCACCGAGGCGGCGGCGGCTGCCGTTGCCACCGCGGCGGGGGCGCCGATGCGCAGCACGGTGAGGGCGATGGGGTGGGGGACCAGCGTCGCGACCAACACCAGGCCCCAGCCGGCCCACAGGCCGGCGGCCGCGACCGTGCGCGCCGGGTGCGCCCAGCCCTCGAGGGCGGAGGCGAGGCCGGGCCCGGCCGTGAAGGGCAGCACGGCCCACGCGGCCCGCAGCAGCCACGGGTGCAGGCGGTCGTAGGTCACGGGAACGAGGCGCGAGAGGCCATGAGTGCTGCGCACTGTGGCAGACCGACCCTCGCGACCGCCAAGCTGTCGGGCATGGCTGATGTCAACCTCGTCGACCTGGAAGTAATCAAGCGCTACAGCCTCGCCATCCGGCAGGAGTCGGCGCCCGCCGACGAGGTGCTGGCGGTGTTGGAGCTGAGCCGTGACGCCGTGCTGGCCGCGATAGAAGCGGCGCCCCCGGCCCGGCGGGCGCCGGCGCCCAAGAAGGTCCCGGCCAAGGCGGCGACGAAGCGGGCGCCCGCCAAAACGGTCAAGAAAGCGGCCAAGAAGGTCGCCAAAGGTGTGAAGAAGGCGTCCTCGACGCGGGGGCGCGCTCGGTAATCGTCGGGGGAGCGCGCCGGTAAGGTCGGGGGCGATGGCCGACAGCGTCGACCCCACCGCCCGGGCTGAGGAGCTGCGCGCGCTCATCGAGCACCACAACGTCCTGTACCACCAGCAGGACGCGCCCGAGATCAGCGACGCCGAGTACGACGCGCTCGTCCGCGAGCTGCTGGCCCTGGAGGAGGAGTATCCCGACCTCCGCACCCCCGACTCGCCGACCCAGAAGGTCGGCGCGGCGCCGTCGGCCCTGTTCGCACCCGTCGAGCACCGCACCCCGATGATGTCGCTCGACAACGCCATGAACTTCGACGAGTTGGTGGCGTGGGGCAAGCGCCTCGAGCGGCTGGTGAGCGAAGACATCTCGTTCGTGTGCGAGCTCAAGATCGACGGCGTCGCCATGTCGTTGCTCTACGAGAACGGCGTCTACAAGCGGGCGGCCACGCGCGGCGACGGCCGCGTGGGTGAGGACGTCACGCCCAACGTCGCCACCATCGCGGTGATCCCCGAGCGCCTGTCGGTCGACGACGTGCCGGCCGTGCTCGAGGTGCGGGGCGAGGTGTACATGCCCACCGCCGCCTTTGAGGAGCTCAACCGCCGGCAGGAGGCGGCGGGCCAACGCCTGTTCGCCAACGCCCGCAACTCGGGGGCCGGGTCACTCCGGCAAAAGGACCCGAAGATCACGGCCAGCCGGGAGCTGTCGTTCTTCTGTTACCAGGTCGGCGCTATCGAGGGCGGGCCCCGCTTCACCACCCATTCGGAGACGCTCGAGTACCTGCGCGACGTCGGCTTTCCGGTGAACCCGGAGATCCGCACCGTCACCGGCCTCGACGCCGTGTACGAGTTCTGCCAGCACTGGGAGCAGCACCGCCACGACCTCGGCTACGAGATCGACGGCGTGGTGGTGAAAGTCGACAACCTGGCCCAGCGGGCCGAGATGGGGTCGACGTCGAAGGCGCCCCGGTGGGCGATCGCCTACAAGTTCCCGCCCGAGGAACGCACCACGCTGCTCAAGAACATCATGGTGTCGATCGGCCGCACCGGGAAGGCGACGCCCTTCGCCATGCTCGAGCCGGTGTTCGTGGGCGGCTCGACCGTCGGTCTGGCCACGCTGCACAACGAGGACCAGGTCGCCCTCAAGGACGTGCGCCCGGGCGACACCGTCATCGTGCGCAAGGCGGGCGACGTCATCCCCGAGGTCGTCGGCCCGGTGCTGAGCCTGCGGCCCAAGGGCCTCAAGCCGTGGAAGTTCCCGACCAAATGCAATGCGTGCGGCGGGCCGTTGGTGCGGCTCGAAGGTGAGAGCGACACGTTCTGCACCAACGTCGAGTGCCCGCAGCAGCAGTGGGCCCGCATCGCCCACTTCGCGTCGCGGGGCGCGATGGACATCGAGGGGCTGGGCGAGCGCTCGTTGAGCACGTTCCTCAACGAGAAGCTGCTGGCCGACGTGGGCGACATCTACACGCTCGACTTCGAGCGCATCGGCCAACTCGAAGGGTTCGGGGAGATCTCCGTGCGCAACCTGCGCACGGCCATCGAAGCGTCGAAGCAGCGTCCGCTGGCCAACCTCCTCGTCGGCCTCGGCATCCGCCACCTGGGGGGCACCGGTTCGCAGGTGCTGGCTCGCGCCCTCGGCCACCTCGACCGGATCATGGAGGCGTCGGAGGAGGAGATCGCCGCCGTCGAGGGCATCGGCCCCACCATCGCCAAGAGCGTGCACGAGTTCTTCGCCAACCCCGGCAACCGCGAGGTGATCGCCAAGCTGCGCGCCGCCGGCGTCAACGTCGAAGGCCCGGCCGCGCCTGACGAGCCGCAGACGCTCGCCGGCATGTCGATCGTCGTCACCGGCACCCTCGAGGGCTTGTCGCGGGAGGCCGCCGAAGAAGCGATCAAGGCGCGTGGGGGCAAGTCACCCGGCAGCGTGTCGAAGAAGACCACCGCCGTCGTCGTGGGCGAAGCGCCGGGCGCGGCCAAGCTCACGAAGGCGCAAGAGCTCGGCGTCCCCATCCTCGACGAAGCCGCCTTCACCCACCTGTTGGAGACGGGGGAGCTACCCGCCGTCGACTGACGCCGGATGGGCGTACAGGGCGACGGGGGTCGCCTTGCCCTTCAACGAGAACTCGTCGCGCTCGATCAGCGCCGGCCACGGCTGCCGGAGCAGTTCCTTCGTTGCTTCGGCGAGCAGGATCACGTCTCCGGTGGAACGCGTCACGCCTTCGACGCGAGCCGCCGTGTTGACGACGTCGCCGATGACGCTGAACTCGAGCCGGCCCGACCCGCCCACGTTGCCGGCCACCACACGGCCTGAGTTCAACCCGATGCCGATCTCGAGCTCGCCATGGACGGCGTCGGCGATGGCCACGGCCGCGGCCAGCGCCCGGTCGGCATGATCGGCGAGCTTGCGGGGCGCACCGAACACGGCGAGCAACCCGTCGCCCACGAACTTGTCGACCCGCCCCCCTTCGCGGTGGACGATCGGCACGATGGCGCTGAAGAGCCGGTTCAACGTGGCCACCACCTGCTGGGCCGGACGGCCCTCGGCGAACGTCGTGAAGTTGCGCACGTCGACGAACATCACGGTGACTTCGACCTCTTCGCCCTCGAGTCGCGTGCCTTCGTTGACGACGCGCTCAGCGATGTCAGGATCGAGGTAGATGCCCAGCGCCTCGCGGATGCGTTCGCGTTCCGCCAGGCCTTCGACCATGCGGTTGAACCCGAGCTGGAGCTGCCCGAGCTGGGTGCCGTCGTAGACGGGGACCGCCACGCCGAGGTCGCCCTCCTGCACCCGGCGCAACCCGCGGCGAACGGCGTCGACCGGGTCGGCCGTCGCTCTGGCTGCCACGCCGGCCGCCAGCAGCCCGACGGTCAAAGAGATTGCGCCGAGCACGATCACCGCGATGGCCAGCTTCGTGTGCGCCCCTGATGCAGTGGTGAGCTCGGCCACGCCGATGAGCACGAGACCGGTGACCGGCACACCCGTGCCCAGCGCCCACGCCAGCACGGCCCGCGCTGCCACACCCGGCACGGCGAGGCGGTCCGGCGCGCCCGTGGCGAGGGCGCGAGCGGCGGCCGGCCGCAGCAAGCGTTCCGTCAGCAGGTACGCGCACGCAGCGGTACTCAGTCCTGTCAGCAGCACGGCTACGGCCACCCGCAATCCGAGCGTCGACGAGTAGTGCCAGTTGAGGACGCCGAACACGACGGCGGCGGCGGCCCACAGGACCATCTGCACCACGAACAGCCGCACTGGGGCCCGCAGGACGATGCGCACCTCGGTCTCGGTCGCCGGTCGTTCCGCGACCAGCCAGTCGCGCAGCCGAAACAGGCCGCGTATACCGACGAGCACGCCGATGACGACGGCGACGATCACGTACGCGGCCGCCGCCAGCGTGTCGACCGCCCGCACGTGGGCGAAGTTGCGGATCGTCGGCATGGGAATGACGAGCGTTCCCATGACGACCACCACGACGGCCCCGACCATGTTGGTCACGACGATTGCCAGGGCGATGGCAACCTGCCCGGCCCGCCACAGAGAGGCGCCGGTGACCCCACTCGCGCCCGGTCGCGCGAACTCCGCCAGCGCTTGTCGGAAGACGCCGACCGACCGACCCGTCACCTCTGCACCGTAGATCCCGCCGTCGGGTGCGGACTCAGGTGACGAAGAAGCTCCAGGTGAAGCTGCGGGAATCGCTCCGGGTCTTGTCCTTGGGCCAGAACTCCGCGGTGGCGGTGTGCTGGCCCGACTTGAGGACGCCGGTGATCTTGTTCTTGGTCGGGACGTAACCGATCTGGTTGGTGAGGGCGGTGGGCTCGAGCTCCTCGGGCGGGATCTCGGTGCCGTCGACGAACAGCACGCCGTTGTACGACGGGTCGAGCTCGTACGCGATGAGGCTCTGGCGCAGCACGTGCGACCCGTTCACCGGTTGGAACCCCCGGATAGCGCTGTCGCGCACCACCGGCTTCGACGTGTCCTCCTTGAACAGGCTGAACGACCACACCAGGCCGGCCAGGGCGCCGATGACCAGGACGCCCATCACGATGCGAGCGCGCAACGTCATGACCGCTCCTCGTCTGCGAACCGCCGGGCCAAGCGGCGGTTGAGCACCTCGATGCGGGTGCGCAGCTCGCCGTCGGGCATGCCGTCGCGGATGGCCTCCAGCACCTTCCACAGGCGCGGATAGACGATGCCCTCGACGTCGTCGGCGAAGCGCTTCTCGGGCTCGCCCATCTTCATACGCCACAGCAGCGACGACAGCGGCCGCGACAGCATCCGGGGCAGGGGGTCCTGGGTGGTGTCTGACTCCGCCTCGAGATGGGCGATGAGGCCGCTCAGCTCGTCGACGTGCCAGATGCTGCCGGCCCGGATGAACTCCTCCAGCTCGTCGGCCAGCTCCAGTCGCACCCTGTCATCTTGGACGCGCAGTGCATGCAAGCTCCAGACGGGCGGGTGGCACGGAGTCGCCAGGCCCCTCCGCTAGCCTCGTTAGGTGGTTTCGTCGCGGATCGCCGACCACGTCGGTCGCGTCCTCGGAGGCCGGTACCGGCTTCTCGCTCCCGTAGGAACGGGCGCCTCCGCGCACGTCTTCGTGGCCGACGACGTGGTGCTGCGGCGCCGGGTGGCGGTGAAGGTCCTGCACGCGGCGCTGGCCGAGGACGAGGCGTTCCTGCGCCGGTTCCGGGCCGAGGCCCGGTCGGCGGCCGGCCTCAACCACCCCAACATCATGCGGGTCTTCGACTGGGGCGAAGACGACGACGGCCCCTTCCTCGTGCTCGAGTTCCTGGGCGGCGGCAGCCTGCGCGATCTGCTGGACCACGGCAGTCGGCTGTCGCCGTCGCAGGCGGCGCTGGTCGGCGTCGAGGCGGCCCGGGCCCTCGACTACGCGCACCGGCGCGGCATCGTGCACCGCGACATCAAGCCCGCCAACCTGCTGTTCGACGACGAGGGCCGGCTCTGCATCGCCGACTTCGGCCTGGCCCGGGCGCTGGCCGAGGCCGCCGCCACCGAGCCCATGGGCGCGCTGGTGGGCACCGTTCGGTACGCGTCGCCCGAGCAGGCGCGCGGCGCGTCGATCGACGGCCGCGGGGACGTCTACGCGCTGGCGCTCGTGCTGGTCGAGGCCGCCACCGGCCGAGTGCCGTTCGCCAGCGACACCACGATCGCCACGCTCATGGCGCGCACGGAGTCGCCGCTCCCGGTGCCCGACGATCTCGGCCCGCTCGTCCCCGCCCTCACCGCCGCCGGCACCATCGACCCCGACAGCCGGCTCGACGCGGCGACGCTGGCCGCGCAGCTCACCGAAATCGCGCGTCAGTTGCCGCCACCGGAGCGGCTGCCGCTGGCGGGCACGTCGCCGTTGGATGCGAGCCGGGCGGTCGACAGCGACCCCACCCAGATGCCGCCCGTGCGGCCGCGGCTGTTCGATCGCGAGACGGCGGCCGCCTATGACGACATCGACGACCAGGAGGAGATCCTACCCATCCCGCTCACCGGCGGACGGGCCAAGGGCAAGCGCCGGCAGGTGCGCGCTCGCCGCCGTCGTTGGCCGCTCGTGGCCGTGCTGGCGTTGGTGGTCGCGTTGTTGCTCGGGGGTGGCGTTGCCGTGGCCACCGGCGCCTTCGTGCCCTCGCATCCGGTGCCCAACCTCGTCGGCGACACGGTCATCCAGGCGCGCGCCGCGCTGCTCACGTCCAAGTTCAAGCTGGCCGTGGCCCACGCCTTCGACGAGAAGACGGAGAAGGGCCACATCATCCGCACGTCGCCGGCGGCCAACGCCAAGCTCAAGGAGCACCGCACGGTCAAGGCCACCGTGTCGGACGGGCCCAAGCCGCGCACGGTGCCCGACCTGCACAACACCCTCGTCGACCAAGCGTCGAGGATGCTCCTCGACGTCGGCCTGATCGCCAAGATCAACGGGGTCTACAGCGAGGACATCCAAAAGGGCGCGGTGATCAGTTGGGACCCGCCGACCGGAAAGACGCTCGACAAGGGCGCGACGGTCACGCTCACCGTCTCCAACGGCGCGCAACCGCGCACGATCTCCGACTGGCGGGGCCAGTCCTACGACGTCGTCGCCCAGCACCTCACCGAGGCCGCCCTGAAGCCGGTCCGCAAGGACGTGTTCGACGACACCATCCCGGCCGGCCAGGTCGTGTCGACGACGCCGCCCGCCGGGTCGCAGGTGGCCAAGGGCAGCACGGTCACCGTCAACGTGTCGAAGGGCCCCGACCTCGTTCCCGTGCCCAACGTCATCGGGATGCGCAGGCCCGACGCGGTGGCCGCCCTCCAGCAGGCCGGCCTGGCGCCCAAGGTGTTCGGGCCGGACGGCCCCAAGCGCACCGTGATCGGTACCAACCCGCCGGCCGGCACCCAGGTGCCTCGGGGCTCGACGGTCGAGGTCGACGTCCTCTAGGCCGGGTGGCCGGGGTCGAGTCCCTTCACCTGCTGGTAGCCGAGCTGCGGGGGACGGCCGCCCGCGTGCACCGCGACCGGCTCGAGCATCACGGCCACGTGGTCGCCACCGTCGAACCGTTCGAGCACCCGGCCCGCGAACCACCGGTCCACGCCGTCGAGGACCGGCGTGCGCCCGTCGGGGCCCGGCTGCCACGCCACCTGGGTGAACTTGTCGACGACGTCGCCGGTCTCCTCGCCGAACACCTTGGCCAGCTCGAGGTCGTCCTCGCCCAGCAAATGCACCACGAGGAGGTCGGCGTTCATGGCCGGCTCGAACGTGTGGTTCTCCTTGGACACGCACACGATGAACCGGGGCGGGTGAATGCTGCACTGCGTCCCGAAACCCACCAAACAGCCCGACGGGCCCGCGCCGTCGTCGGCGGTGACGATGTACATCGGGTAGTCGAGGTCGCCCACGAGGGCGGCGAAGGCGTCGATAGGCCTTCTCTTACCCCATGTGGCTACTCTCACGTCCAGTTCGAGACGAAGGGGAAACGGCACATGGGTTCGCTGGACGGAAGAGTCGCCATCATCACCGGGGCCGGTCGGGGTATCGGCCGCGAGCACGCCCTGCTGTTCGCCTCCGAGGGTGCCAAGGTCGTCGTCAACGACTTGGGCGGCGCCATGGACGGCTCGGGCGACGACCGCACGGCGGCCGAGCAGGTGGCCGACGAGATCAAGGCCCTCGGCGGCGAGGCCGTGGCCAACGCCGACAACGTGGCCGACTGGGAGGGCTCCCAGCGCCTGATCAACACCGCCGTCGAGGCGTTCGGCGACCTGCACGTGCTGGTCAACAACGCGGGCATCCTGCGCGACCGCGTGCTCGTCAACATGACCGAGGACGAGTGGGACGCCGTCATCCACGTGCACCTCAAGGGCCACTTCGCCCCGACGCGTTGGGCGGCCGCCTACTGGCGGGAGCAGACCAAGGCGGGCAAGGACGTGAAGGCGTCGGTGATCAACACGTCGTCGACGTCGGGCCTGCTCGGCAACCCGGGCCAGACCAACTACGGCGCGGCCAAGGCCGGCATCGCGTCGTTCACCGTCATCTGCGCCATGGAGCTGGCCCGCTACGGCGTGCGCTCCAACGCCATCGCCCCCGCCGCCCGCACCCGCCTCACCGAGGCCACGCCCGGCCTGGGCGAAGTCGTGAAGCCCCCCGAGGACACGGGCAAGTTCGACGTGTGGGACCCGGCCAACGTGTCGCCGCTCGTCGCCTACCTGAGCACCGAGGCGTGCCCGATCAACGGCAAGGTGTTCTTCGTGCAGGGTGGCAAGGTGCAGCTGGTCCAGCCCTGGACCCTCACCGAGTCCGTCGACAAGGACGACCGCTGGACCGTGGCCGAGCTGGAGTCGGCCATGAAGCAGTTCGCAGGCTGATCTGAACGAACTCGCCACACTTGACCGCGTATACGCGGTCAAGTGTGGCGAGTTCGCTGACATACGAGGAGGTCGGCATGACGACCGTCGCCAACCCGTACCTGGTGGGCAACTTCGGCCCGGTCACGGAGGAGGTCACCGCCTTCGACCTGCCGGTCGAGGGCACGGTCCCCGCGGAGTTGCGCGGTCGCCTGCTCCGCAACGGGCCGAATCCGATCAACGTCGGGGATCCCGCCACCTACCACTGGTTCGTGGGCGACGGCATGGTGCACGCCATCGAGCTGCGCGACGGCAAAGCCGCGTCGTACCGCAACCGTTGGGTGCGAACCGAGCGGGCGGCGGCCGCCCTCGGTGAGACGACGACGCCTGGTCCCGCCGACGTGTTCATCGGCGGGTCGAGCGTCGCCAACACCAACGTCGTGTCACACGCGGGCCGCATCTTCGCCCTTGTCGAGACCTGCCTCCCGACGGAGATGACGCCCGAGCTCGAGACCGTCGGCCGCTACGACTTCGGCGGCACGCTGCGGTCGGCGATGACCGCGCACCCCAAGATGGATCCGGCCACTGGCGAGATGCTGTTCTTCGGCTACGACATCATGGGCCCGCCCTGGCTGCGCTACCACGTCGTCGACAAGACCGGCACGCTCACGCGCAGCGAAGACATCGCCATCCAGGGCCCGTCGATGGTGCACGACTTCGCCATCACCGAGAACTACGTGCTCTTCCTCGACCTGCCGGTCGTGTACGACATGGCCCTGCTCGGCCAGCAGCCGTTCCCCGCGGCATGGCAGCCCGACTACGGCGCGCGCGTCGGCGTGATGCCGCGCGACGGCGGTAGCGACGACGTGCGGTGGTTCGACGTCGAGCTCTGCTACGTGTTCCACCCGCTGAACGCCTACGAGGACGGCGACCGCATCGTGCTCGACGTGGTGCGGCACCCGGAGATGTTCAAGACCGACCTGCAGGGCCCGCGCGAGGGGAAGCCCACGCTCGACCGGTGGACGATCGACCTCAACGCCGGCAAGGTGCTCGAAGAGCGCATCGACGATCGGGCCCAGGAGTTCCCGCGGGTCGACGACCGCGTGGTCGGCCGCAAGCACGACATCGGCTACAGCGCCCACGTGGGCTGGGAGGACGGCATCCGCTACGGCACGCTGCTCAAGCACGACCTGCGCACGGGCACGGCCGTCGAGCACACCTTCGGCCCCGGGCGGGAGTCGAGCGAGGGCGTGTTCGTGCCCGCATCGGACGGCGCCGCCGAGGACGAGGGGTGGGTGCTGAGCGTGGTCTACGACGAGGGCCGCAACGGCAGCGACCTGGTGATCCTCGACGCGTCCGATTTCGGGGGTCCTCCCGTCGCCACCGTCACGCTGCCCCAACGCGTGCCCTTCGGCTTCCACGGGAACTGGGTTCCTGCCGCGGACTAGTTAATCCGGGCCATCGCAAAGATGGTCCTTCTCCATAACCGGGCTGGAATCGTACGATCCGGAGAGCAGAGCCCAAGGGGGTGGCGCTGCCGAGGTGATGATCCCCAGCCATCACCGGTGCCGCTGCCCCCTTGGGCTTTGTGCTTTCACCGTCGGTAGGGTGACTCGGTGGACGTCCGGGAGCGCCAGCACGGCGACATCGACGCGTGCTGCGCGCTGGGAGCGGCCGGCGGCGACGAGGTCGTCGTGGTCCCGTGGCCGCAGCTGCTGCGCCACCGGGTCCAGCACCGCCTGCAGCAGCGGGTCGAGGAGAAGGTCGCCGGCAGCGAGCGCTACCGGTGGGTCGTGCTGTTCGCCGTCATGGCCGGGCTGTTCTCGATCAACGTCACGTTCACGGTCTTTGCCGTCGCCCTGCCTCGCATCGCCCACGACTTCCACACCGACGTCAACACCATCACCTGGGTCATCACCGCCCCGCTGCTCGCCTTCGGTGTGACGGCGCCGGCGCTGGGCCGGGCCGGCGACCTGTGGGGCCACAAGCGCGTGTACGTGATCGCGATGGCGGCGGCCGTGTTCACGGCCGTGCTGTCGGCGGTGGCGTGGAACGCGCCCATGTTGATCCTCGCCCGCACCCTCGACGGCATCGAGGGCGCAGCGACGGGCGCGGCGGCCATGGCGTTGATCTTCCGGGCCTTCCCGCCCGAGGACCGGGTCAAGGCGATGGGCTGGTGGTCCCTCGTCGGCGCGGGCGGGCCGGTGATCGGCGTGGTCATCGGCGGCGTGGTGATCGAGCACTTCGGCTGGCGGTGGATCTTCGTGGCCCAGGTGCCGCTCACCCTCACCTGCTTCGTGCTGTGCTCGATCGTGCTCCCCGGCACCGAGCGGGTCGAGCACGGCGGCCTCGACTGGAAGGGCGCTCTTACGCTGATGGTGGCGGCCACGGGCGTGCTGTTCGGCCTCAACCGCGGGCCCGAGTGGGGCTGGTCGAGCCCAGGCGTGATCACCGCCTTCGCGCTGTCGCCGATCGCGTTGGTGCTGTTCGTGATGGCCGAACGCCGGGCCGTCGAGCCGCTGCTGCCGCTGGAGTACCTCCGCAAACGCAACTTCTCGTTTCCTATCGCGACGCAGGCGCTGGCCAACTTCGCGTACATGGGCGGGTTCATCCTCGCCCCCCTCCTGCTGGCCCAGCTCTACGGCTACAAGGAGGGCGACATCGGGCTGATCGTCATCGCCCGCCCGCTCACGTTCTCGCTCACGGCGCCGCTGGCCGGCTATCTCGCCGTGCGAGTGGGGGAGCGGGCGGCGGCGGTGTCGGGGACGGTGTTCGTGTTCGCGTCGATGCTGATGTTCGCCAGTGTCGGGCGGAACACGTCGCTGGCGCTGGTGATCGGCGCCTTGGCGCTCTCCGGGCTTGGGCTGGGCGCGTCGTCGCCGTCGATCGCCTCCAGCGTGGGCAACGCCGTTCCCGACGAGATGCTCGGCGTCGCCAGCGCGGCCCAGCAGGTGACGACCCAGGTGGGCGTGTCGATGGGCATCCAGCTGATGGCAACGATTCAGGCGGCCCGGTCGAGCGCGGGTCTGGTCACGTCGTTCCGCGACGCCTACCTGGTCGGCGCCGCCGTGTGCGTGATCGCGGTGGTGTGCGCGCTGTTCATACGCGACTACGCCCGGACCTCAGAGGGTCCGGGCGTAGCGGCAACGCATCTGGTCGCCTGAGGCGACGGAGTCCTACTCGGTGATCTCGGCGATGCGCTTGGCGACTTCCTGGGCGCTGGGGTCGGGGGCACCCGACTGCATGGCCATCAGCTTGGTCATGTCGCCCTGGACCTTGATCTTGCCGGCCATGAACGCCTGCATGCCGGCCTGCGGGTTGCCCTCGACGAAGATCGCCTTGGCCGTGTCGTAGTCGAGCGTGACGGTGAGGTCGGCGCCGTCGATGTGGCCGGTCTCCATCTCGAGCTCGCCCGAGCTGGTGTCCATGTGTGCATTGATCGTGCCTTCACCGAAGGGGACGTCGGTGATGACCTGGTTCATCTTCACTGCGTGAGCGGCGGGGGCGCCCTGGCCGCGGAACTCCTCGCGGATCTTCTTGGCCTCTTCCATCCACTCGTCGCTCAGAAACGGGTACTTCGCCACAGGTCGTGCTCCTTGAGGTTGATCGGGTCGCTGGCACGCTAGTCCCAGCCGCTACCCTCACGCCCGTGGCTCGGAAGGGTCGACCGCAGCAGACGGCCGTCGGCGGCCTGCCGTCGCCGGAGTTCGAGCCGCCCGTCGTAACGGCGTCGGAGCCCGACCTCATCCGCTCCGACCGCTATCTCAAGCTGCTGCTGATCCTGCTGGTGTCGGCCGCCTTCTTCGAGGGCTACGACGGCTCGATCCTCGCCCTGCTCCTGCCCAACATCCAGAGCACGTTCCACGTCAGCGAGGCGGTGCTCGGCCTCACCCGGATACCGATCGAACTGGGCCTGTTCGTTGCATTCTTCATCGCCCGGTTCGCCGACCGGCTGGGGCGCCGGCCCCTGCTGCTGTGGTCCGTCGTCGGCTACACGATCTTCACGGCCCTCACGGCTCTGTCGTGGGACATCTGGTCGTTCACGCTCTTCCAGTTCATGACCCGGATCTTCCTGGGCGCCGAGTACGCCATCGGCGTCACCATGATCGTGGAGGAATACCCGGCGGTCGGGCGGGGCCGAGCCCTGGGAACGCTGCTCACCTTCAACGCCTTGGGCACCATCGCGGTGGGATTGCTGCTGGGCGCCAACCTGCAGGACGGCCCGCTGGAGTGGCGCACGTTCTACCTGATCGGTCTCGTCCCGCTCCTGGTGCTGTCGTTCTTCCGTCGCCGGCTCAAGGAGACGCGCCGGTTCCTGGAGGAGAAGCAGCGGCGCGAGGAAGGGCACGCCACCGAGACGGTGCCGTTCCTCGAGCCGTGGAAGCCGCAGTACCGGCGCAACCTCGTGCTCGTCGGCACCCTGCACATGCTGCGGTCGATCCCCCTGTTCGGGTCGACGGCATGGTGGGCGTTCTACGCCGAGCGCGAGCGCGGGTTCTCGGCGCTGCAGGTGTCGATCTACATCATCGCCGCCTACGGGTTGGGGTGTGTCGGCTACTACGTGTGCGGGCGGTCGATGGAGCGCTTCGGGCGCCGGCCCACCGCGTTCGTCTACTCGCTGGGCGGGATCGTGTTCGCGGTCGTGCTGTTCCAGGTGAGCGACAAGACCGTGTCGTTCTTCGCCCTGATGCTGGCGGTGTTCTTCGGCCTCGGCATCGGCCCGGTGATGAGCGCGTTCGCCACCGAGCTGTTCCCGACCGAGATCCGCGGCCAGGCGGCGGCGTGGATCCGCAACTGGTTCGAGATCGCCGGCTACGTGTTCGGTCCCGCGCTCGTCGGCATCCTCGGCGACCACTCGAGCGGTGCCATCGGCAACATCGGCGACACCGTCAGCCTGATGATGATCATGTGGGTGCCGACCCTCTGGATCATCTACCGGTACCTGCCCGAGACGAAGGGTCTGGAGCTCGAAGACATCGCCGAGCGCGAGGGCATGGTCAGCGCCGGGTTGGTGCCGTGAACGCCGACGCCGCGCTGAAGCGCCAGTTCGCCACCGCCATCGTGGCGGCGCTGGCGGTGATGATCGGGTTGGGCGGGGTCATCGCCCTGGCCAACCACGGCCACCACCGGCCCGAGGGGGCGGCCGAGCGCTGGCTCACTGCCGTCGGCGACACCACCCGCAAGGGCGTAAAGGCGGATGCGCGAGACCGGGCCGACAAGCTCGGTGGCGTGAGCATCGGGCAGCCGTTGCTGCCGACCGACGACACCAAGGGCAAGAGCGCGTTCCCCGACCTCGAGGTGGGCAAGGCCAGGGTGACGGCCGGCCAGGCCCGGGTGCCCTACCGGCTCCACCAGCGGGCCCAGCACGGCAAGAACCCGCTGAAGGAAGGCACCATGGTGCTGGCCCGCTCGGGCGAGGGCTGGAAGGTGACCTCGCTCGACGCCCGCCAGCCGGGCGAGAAGGTGCCGTCCGATGGCGGGCAGCCGCCCAGCAGCGCGGGCCTCGGCCTGTGGCTCGGCGCCGTCGGCGTGGGCGCCCTCGTGACGGTGCTGATCATCGTGCTGGTCGAATGGGCCACCCGCTCCAGCCAGCGGGCGTTGGCAGCATCCTGACCTAGGCTTTCTTCATGCCTGCGGGGACGCGTGTGGAGCGACTGGAGTCGCGCGAGCGCAACCCGAAGTGGAAGAACGTGCCGCTGCGGATCGAGATGTCGGAGTGCATCAACTGCGACACGTGCATCCGGCACTGCCCGCCCCAGTTCGGGGCGATCTTCAACCACGGCATCGACGTGATCATCATCCCCGAGCTGTGCTCGGGGTGCGGGAAGTGCCTCGACCCGTGCCCGGTCGACTGCATCTACGAGGACCCCGAGTGGTCCACTGCCCCGGAGGACTGGTGGGAGGAGCCGGCAACCGATGACCCCTACAAGTAACCCGATACTGCCCGGGGCCGAGCCCTTCAGCGCCGATGGCGGGCCCGCCGGCGTCTTGGTGGTGCACGGCTTCACGGGTTCGCCCCAGTCGATGCGCGGCCTGGCCGAGGCGTTCGCGGCGGCCGGCTTCACCGTCGAGCTGCCCCTGCTGCCCGGTCACGGCACTGCCGTCGAAGACATGATCCCGTGCCGGTGGGACGACTGGTCGAGCGCGGCCGAACTGGCCTACCAGGAGCTCGCGTCGCGCTGCGACAAGGTCGTAGTGGCCGGCCTCTCCATGGGTGGCACCCTCACGTGCTGGCTGGCGGCGCATCATCCCGAGATCGCCGGCATCGTCTGCGTGAACCCGGCCGTCGAGCCGCCGGCGCCTGAGTTCATGGACATCTTCCAGGGCTCGCTCGACCAGGGTCTGGAGATCATCCCGGCCATCGGCAACGACGTCGCCGACCCCGACTCGACCGAGCTCGCGTACGACGCCACCCCGGTCGCCGCCGGCCAATCGCTGTTCAAGGCCATCGCCGACCTCGAGCCCGAGCTGAGCGAGATCCGCTGCCCGGTCCTGCTGATGACCAGCCCGCAGGACCACGTCGTGCCGCCGACCAACAGCGACCTGCTGGCGTCGCGCGTGTCGGGTCCGGTCGAGCGGGTCAGTCTCGATCGCAGCTACCACGTGGCCACCATCGACTACGACAAGGACGAGATCGAGACGCGCGCCGTCGAGTTCGCCCACAAGGTCACCGCCTGACGATGTCGGAACGACTCACCCGCGAGACCGTCGCGCACGTGGCCAAGTTGGCGCGTCTCGCCGTCACCGACGACGAGCTGGAGATGTTCACGACGCAGCTGGGCGCCGTGCTCGACCATGCCGACGACATCGAGAAGCTCGACACCAGCGACGTGCCGCCCACCGCCCACCCGCTGCCGCTCGAAAACGTGTTGCGCGACGACGAGGTCGAGCCGAGCCTTGATCGCGAAGAAGTGCTCGCCCAGGCGCCGGCGGCGGAAGACGACCGCTTCCGCGTACCCCGCATCCTCGGCGAAGCGCCGTAAGAGAGCAGAGATCGTTGTCGGAGACAACAAGGTAAATGGATACCGCAGTCGACATCGCCCGCCAGGTGCGGGAGGGAGGGCGCACCGCCCGGCAGGTCGTGGAGGAGGCGCTGAGCGCCATCGGCGCGCGCGACGGTGAGCTGCACGCCTTCAACCACGTGATGGCCGACGAGGCGCGCGCCGCCGCCGACGCCATCGACCTCCGCGTCGGCAAGCGAGAAGACCCGGGCCCCCTCGCCGGGGTGCCGGTCGCCCTCAAGGACAACATGTGCACGCGCGGCGTGCCGACGACGTGCTCGTCGAAGATCCTCGAGGGGTGGCGGCCGCCGTACGACGCCACGGTCGTGGAGCGCCTCGTCGCCGCGGGCGCCGTCATCGTCGGCAAGACCAACCTCGACGAGTTCGCCATGGGCTCGTCCACCGAGAACTCGGCGTTCGGCCCCACGCGCAACCCCCACGACCCGACCCGCGTTCCCGGCGGGTCGAGCGGCGGCAGCGCGGCGGCCGTGGCCGCGGGCATGGCGCCCCTGGCCATCGGGTCCGACACCGGTGGTTCGATCCGCCAGCCCGCGGCCCTGTGCGGCGTCGTCGGGGTCAAGCCCACCTACGGGCGCGTGTCGCGGTACGGCCTCATCGCGTTCGCCAGCTCCCTCGACCAGATCGGCCCCTTCGCCACGACCGTGGCCGACGCCGCCCTCATGTTCGAGGTGATCGCCGGTCACGACCGGCGCGACTCCACGAGCGTCAACGAGCCGGCGCCGACGGTGCTCGGCAACCTCACCCGTGGGGTCGAAGGCGTACGCGTCGGCATCATCAGCGAGCTGATGGAGGGCGTGGCGCCCGACGTCGCCGCGCGCGTCGACGAGGCGGCCCAGGCGCTGACCGCGGCGGGGGCGAAGGTCGACAGCGCGTCGGTGCCGGCGGCCATCTACGGGCTTACCGCCTACTACCTGATCGCCCCGGCCGAGGCGTCGAGCAACCTGGCACGCTACGACGGCGTGCGCTACGGCCTACGGGTGGAGAAGGAAGACATCACCGAGACCTATCTGGCCACCCGGGCCGCCGGCTTCGGGCCCGAGGTCAAGCGGCGCATCATGCTCGGCACCTACGCGCTGTCGGCCGGCTACTACGACGCCTATTACGTGAAGGCGCAGCGGGTGCGCACGCTGATCATCCGCGACTTCGCCGTTGCCTACAACGACTTCGACGTGCTGCTGTCGCCGACCGCGCCCACCACCGCCTTCCCGCTGGGCGAGAAGACCGGCGACCCGTTGACGATGTACATGTCCGACGTATGCACGATCCCGTCCAACCTGGCCGGCGACCCCGCCATGAGCGTGCCGTTCGGCACCGGTGACGACGGCCTCCCGGTCGGCGTGCAGGTGCTGGCGCCGTCGCTGCAAGAGCCGCTGATGTTCCGCGTGGCCGCCGCCATCGAGGCCGGAGCACGGGAGCTCGCATGAGCGGCGGAGGAAGGGAGTTGTCGTCGTGAGCTGGGAGATGGTCATCGGGCTCGAGGTGCACTGCGAGCTCAAGACGGACACCAAGTTGTTCTGCGGTTGCCGCAACGCGTTCGGCGACTTGCCCAACACCAACATCTGCCCGGTGTGCCTGGGCCTGCCCGGGTCCCTGCCGGTGATCAACCGCAACGCGGTGGAGCTCGCCATGCGGATCGGCCAGGCGTTGCACTGCGACGTGCGCCGCTCGATCTTCCACCGGAAGAACTACTTCTATCCCGACATGCCGAAGGACTATCAGGTCAGCCAGTACGACGAGCCCATCAACGTGCAGGGCTGGTTGGAGCTGCCCGACTCCTCGCGCGTCGGCATCACGCGCGCCCACATGGAGGAAGACACGGGTAAGACCACCCACGTGGGTGGCGGGGGCCGCATCCACGACGCCAACTACTCCCTCGTCGACTACAACCGGGCCGGCGTCCCTCTTGTCGAGATCGTGAGCGAGCCCGACATTCGGTCCTCCGAGCAGGCGAAGGCGTACGTGGGCGAGCTGCGCGCCATCCTCGTGGCCACCGGCGCGTCGGACGGGAAGATGGAAGAAGGGTCGATGCGCGTCGACGCCAATGTTTCCGTGCGTCCGCTGGGTCGAGGCGAGTTCGGCACGCGCTGCGAGATCAAGAACCTGAACTCGCTCCGCTCGCTCGGCCGCGCCATCGAGTACGAGGCGCGCCGACAGATCGACCTGCTCGAGAGCGGCGGCACCGTCGACCAGGAGACGCGCCACTGGAACGAGGCCGACGGTCGCACCATCAGCGGGCGGTCGAAGGAAGAGGCCTACGACTACCGCTACTTCCCCGAGCCCGACCTGGTGCCCCTCGACCCCGACGACGCGTGGAAGGAGGGCGTGCGCGAGTCGCTGCCGGTACTGCCGGCGGAGCGGCGCGCTCGGCTCGCGGCGCTGGCGTCGGTCGAGCCGGCCGACACTGCGTTGGTCGTGGAGTTGGAGCTCGACGCGTTGGTGGAGGCGGCGGTGCAGGGCGGGGCCGACGCTCGGCGCGCCCTCAACCGGGCCGGCAACGAGCTGGCCGCCAACCTGACCGCGGCGCGCGCCCTCGACGCGGCGGCGTTCACCGCCCTCATCAAGTTGGAGGACTCGGGCCAGCTCACCGCCACGCAGGCGAAGGAGGTGCTGGGGGAGCTGCTGGAGAAGGGCGGCGACCCGGCCGCCATCGCGGCCGAGAAGGGCTACGAGGCAATGGACTCGGGCGACCTCGAGAAGGTGGTCGACGAGGTGCTGGCGGCCCACGCCGACGAGTTCGAGCGGTTCAAGGAAGGCGATCAGAAGCTGATGGGCTTCTTCGTGAAGCAGGTCATGGACGCCACCGGCAAGAAGGCCGACGGAAAGGCGGTGTCCGCGCTGCTCCGCGCACGGGCCGGCGGCTAGCGTCGTCCCGTGCGAAATCGACCAGTTCGACTGCTTCTGGCGGGCCTGGTGGCCGCCACCATCCTGGCCGGCTGCGGCAGCAAGAAGGACAACCGCAACGCCACCACCAACAAGGTGACGACCACCACGGCGGCCGCAGATGCCACCGTCGACTCGGCGGCCGGCCCGTCGTCCGGCTCCCAGACGACGGCGGCCAACAACCTGCAGAACAGCAGCAAGTCGCCGACCACGGCCAAGGCTTCGAGTTCCATCAACGCGGCCGGCAACACCACGTCGCCCCCGCCCGCGGCCGCCGCCGGCCTGCAGCCGACGGCGCCGGGCAAGTACACGTATCACCTGACCGGCAACGGCGGCGGCCAGAACATCGACCAGCAGCTGACGATGACGGTCGACCCGCCCACCGGCGCGGACCAACATTCGTCCACCCAGACGCAGCAGGGCACCACCGAGCAGTACCTGCGCTATCAGGCCAGCGGCCTCTACCTCGTCGAGCTCAAGCTCAACGCCGGGTTCATCCAGAAGGACTTCAAGCCCAACCCGCCGGCCCTGCAGTACCCCGAGCCCGCGCCGGTCGGGAAGAGCTGGTCGTGGCAGGTGACGTCGAGCGACGGCAAGACGACCGTCAACACCGCCTTCACCGTGCTGCGCACCGAAAACGTCACGATCGGCGGCGAGACGGTACCGACCACGGTGCTCAAGGTCACCATCACGACGTCGGGTGACATCGCCTCGAAGAGCGATTCGACCTACTGGGTGTCGGAGAAGTACCGCCTGATCGTCAAGCAGGACGCCACCACCGACATCACGTCGCCGATCGTCAGCCACTCCCAGACGTCGCAGACGCTCAACTCGACGAAGCCGTCATGATCCTCGACGCGCTCACCGTCGACGCTGCCGCCCTGGAGGCGCGTACCGGCTGGGCGATCAAGCCGCAGGGCGCGTGCAAGGGCGAGGTGTGCGTGCCGCTGCCCGACGGCACGTCGGCCAGCGGATCCGTCGACGTGCGCATGCTGGCGGATCGGCTCGGCATGCCGCTCGTGCGCGACGACGCCCACGACCTCTGGGCTCTCGGCCCCGACACGGGCGTGACGGGCCGCGCCCTCACGACCGCGGTTGCGCCTGAGCTGGTGCTGCCCGACCTGCGCAACGACAAGGCGTTCTCGCTTTCGAGTCTGCGCGGCCAGAAGGTGTTGCTGGTCGCGTGGGCATCGTGGTGAGGTTGCCGCTTCGACCTGCCCGTGTGGCAGGAACTGCGCGCTGAGGTCAAGCCCCGCGGGCTCGAGATCGTGACCGTCGCCCTCGACGTCAACGTCGAGGACGCCCGACCATTCGTGCTGGCCGCCAACGCCGAGCACCCGTCGCTGATCGACCAAGCGCACGTCACCGACGAGCTGTTCGGCTTCATCAACGTGCCCAACGCGGTGTGGATCGACGAGGAAGGCATGATCGTGCGCCCGGCCGAGGCGGCCTTCCCCGGCCGCTCGCCGATCAGCGAGCAGTTCGAGTCGATCGACCTGTCGACGCTGCCCGAGAACCTGCGCGACCTGCTCGGCGAGGTGAAGAAGATCGAGACCGACCCCGAGGGTTACAAGGTGGCGATCCTCGACTGGGTCGAGCACGGCGCCGACTCCAAGTTCGCCTTGTCGCCCGACGAGGTGGTCGCCCGGTCCGATCCCCGTTCGATCGACGTGGCCACGGCGGCCGCCGAGTTCGAGCTCGCCCAACACCTGCAGCGGGCCGGCGAGCCCGACGCGGCCATCCCGCACTTCAAAGCGGCGCACCGCCTCCAGCCCGATAACTGGACCTACAAGCGCCAGGCCTGGCACCTCGTTGCTCCCGGCAGCCAAGAGGCCAACGACGTCTACGACAGCTGCTGGATCAACGACGTCAAAGCCATCGGCGCCGAGAACTACTACCCACCGTTCGTCCCATAGACCACGAAGAGCGGGTCGTCGGGTGACGGCACCTGTTGGTACTGCACGTCGGTGAAGCCGGCTGCCTGCAGGTAGCCGCGCACGAGCACCACGTGGTCGGCGTCGTCGCCGTAGAGCCAGGCGGCGACGGCCTTGGTGGGGAAGCAGCGATTGGAGAACGAGACCACGATCGGCCCGCCCGCCTTGAGCGCGCGACGGACCTCGGTGAACACCTCGACCGGCTGGATCAGGTACTGCACGCTGACCGCGCACACCACTGCGTCGAACGACGCGTGGTCGTAGGGGAGCACCGGTGTCTGGTTGAGGTCGTGCACCACGAACGCGTCGAGCTGGGGGTTGTCGGCCATCTCGGCCGCGTTCATACCGAGGCCGTCGACCCGGCCGAGGCCGTCCGGCAGATGCGACCGCCACGACGACATGAGGTCGAGCACATGGCCACCGGCAGGCAGAACGGCGGCGTAGAACGCCCGCAGCGCCTCGATGGCACCCGGGTCGATGTGCACGACCTTGCGCTCGACGGCGTAGAAGTGGCTGTCGTCGCTCGGATCCATCCGCGTGAACGGTTCCAAGCGGGAGAACGTATCCTCGCCGGATGAGCAACGAGATGAAGCCGCGGTCGCGCGAGGTCACCGAAGGGTTCGAGCGGGCACCGGCCCGGGCCATGCTGCGAGCGATCGGCATGACCGACGACGACTGGGA
>JAFATL010000340.1 GCA_019243975.1 Actinomycetota bacterium
TGGATGTACTACGAGGTGGCGCTGCAGCGAACGGCGCCCTGGCCCTCGTTGGCCGACGTGGGCTACCTGGCTTCGGTGCCACTGACCCTCGTCGGGCTGCTCTCCTTTCCGGCGGCAGGCCGGCTGGCGAGTGGCCGGATCCGGCTCGTCCTCGACGGGCTCATCACCGCCGGCGCGCTCCTCGGAGGAGCGTGGCCAACGCTCATCGAGCCGGTGGCGGACCAGGTCCACGTGGGGGGTCACCTGATCCTGGCCCTCGCCTACCCGGTGCTCGACCTGGTGCTGGTCGTGGTTGCGGTCACGGTCGCGGCCCGCTCGGCTCCTCGGCAGCGGCGGGCCGCCGCCTTCGTCGTCGGGGGCATCGTCGCGGTCGGTCTCGCCGACGCCGCCTTCGGCGCCCTGGTCACCACCGGCCACTACGGCACCGGGGCCTTCCTCGACGTGGGATGGGTCGTCGGCTTCCTGCTCGTCGCAGCCGGAGCCCTGACGGCAGCCGCGCGTAGCGGGGGTTCGGACGGACCGAGCGAGAGGCTGACCGTCTGGTTGACGGCGGCGCCCTACCTCCCGTTGCTGGGATTGCTGGCGGTGGCCGGCGTCGAGCAAGCGACCGGGGCGGCCCTCGACGGCGTCCTCGTCGTCTGCGGGATCCTCGTCGGGGCACTCATCGTCATTCGCCAGGCCGTCATCTCCATCGAGAGCACTCGGCTCGCGGACCGGTTGCGGTCCGAGGCGGTCAGCCACCGGGCCGCGAAGGAAGCGCTGGATGCCGGTCAGCGCCTGGCCCGCCTCGGCACGTTCGAGATCGACTTCGCGGCCAACGCGGTGCACTGGTCCGACGAGCTCTACCGCATCCTCGGCCACGAGCCGGGAGCGGTGCCATCCACGCTCCCTCGTCTGTTGGCCCACTTCCGCACCGAGGACGTGACCGACGTCTCTCGGCGACTGGGCCAGGCGGGCGACGGTCCGCTCTCGTTCGAGTACGCGCTCGTCCATCCGGAGGGGAAGTGGGTGTCGGGGTCCATCCGGCGGGAGCGCGACGGCATCGAGCCGATCACCCGGGTGTCGGGCATCCTGCAGGACGTCACCGAGCGGCGGTGGGCCCAGGTCGAGTTGCTCGAGGCGACCGAGCAGCTCCTCACCGCCCAACGGGTTGCCGGGCTCGGGAGTTGGGACTGGGACGTGCGCACCCAGCGGGTCCGGTGGTCCGAGGAGCACTATCGGATCTTCGGGATCGAGCCCAGCGCCGAACCCGCGGACGTCGAGTTCCTCCTCGGCCACCTCCATCCCGACGATCTCCCCGCCGTGCGCTCGACGATGGAGCGGGCGCTGGTGACCGGCGTGTTCGACGACGTCGTTTACCGGGTGGCGCGGCCTTCAGGCGACGAGCGCTACGTCCTCGGCCAGGGAGTTGTCGAGTACGACCATGCCGGCGCGCCCCGGCGAGTGGTGGGCACCGCCCTGGACATCACCGACGCCAAGCGGGCCGAGAACGAACTGCGGGCCGCCGATCGCCGCTTCAAGCAGGGCTTCGCGCAGTCGCCAGTTGGCATGGTGCTCGTCGGACTCGACGGCGTCGCCATGCAGGTCAACCAGGCGCTGTGCGAGATCCTCGCCCGGCCTGAGGATCGGATCGTGGGCCACACCATCGCCGAGTTCGTGCATCCCGGCGACGCCGACATCGTCCAGCGCGGTCGGGCCGAGATGTTGGCGTCTGTGCGGGGAACGAGCCAAGTGGAGCTCAGGTACTTCCGCCCCGACGGGTCAGAGGTCTGGGCTCTCGTCGGGTCGTCGCTCGTCCGGGACGACGCGGGCGAGCCCCTCTACTTCTTCGGGCAGATCCAGGACATCACCGACCGCAAAGCCGCGGAGGCGCTGGTGGCCTACGAAGCCCGCCACGACCGCCTGACCGGCGCGGCCAACCGGTCGGCGTTGCACGAGGCTCTCGACGCGGCCATTCCCGAGGGGGCGGCCCTCGTCCTGCTCGACCTCGATCGATTCAATGAGATCAACGACTTGCTCGGCCACGACGTCGGCGACATCGTGCTGGTCGAGGCTGCCCAGCGCCTCCGCGACACGTGCCGGCCCGGGGACACCGTCGCACGCATCGGCGGCGACGAGTTCGCCGTCGTGCTCCGTGGCATCGCCGACCTGGACCGGGCCACGCGCATGGCCAAGATGTTGCTGGCCGGGCTCGAGGAAGCGATCGTCGTGCGCGACGTCGCCCTGCACGTGCGCGCCACCCTGGGCATCGTGGTGTCCGACGCGACCTCAGACGCTGCG
>JAFATL010000429.1 GCA_019243975.1 Actinomycetota bacterium
CCTCTACCGGGCGATGATCGAGACGCTGCAGGAGGCCGTGAAGCACCGGGGCTCGTCGCTGGCCGACGAGCAGTACAAGGACCTGTTCGGCGAGGTCGGCGACTTCCAGAGCCAGCACAAGGTGTACGACCGCGAGGGCGAGGCGTGCCGCCGCTGCCGCAGCCCCATCGTCCGCGTCAAGCTCGGAGGAGGATCAACCTTCCTCTGTGAGCAGTGCCAGGTGTGAGGTTTTCTTAGGTTTTCCGGGCCTGTTGCGGGGATGCGCGGCGACCCCGATTTCTGCCTCTAACGTGATCTCGCTGTGTTCCTGAAGTCGCTCACCCTCAAAGGCTTCAAGTCCTTCGCGGACACGACCAACCTCGAGTTCGAGCCCGGTATCACCGTCGTGGTCGGGCCCAACGGGAGTGGGAAGTCCAACATCGTCGACGCGGTGGCGTGGGTGCTGGGCGCCCAGGGGCCCCGCACGCTGCGGTCCACGAAGATGGAAGACGTCATCTTCGCCGGCTCGGCCAAGCGACCGGCGTTGGGCCGGGCCGAGGTGTCGCTCACGATCGACAACTCGTCGGGCATCCTGCCCATCGGGTTCACCGAGGTCACCATCACCCGCACGCTGTTCCGGGCCTCGGGCGAGAGCGAGTACGCCATCAACGGCGTGCCCTGCCGCCTGCTCGACGTGCAGGAGCTGCTGTCCGACAGCGGCGTGGGCCGGCAGCAGCACGTGATCGTGTCGCAGGGCCAGCTCGACTCGGTCCTCAACGCGCGACCCGAAGATCGCCGCCTCATCGTGGAAGAGGCGGCCGGCGTGCTGAAGTTCCGCCGCCGCCGTGAGAAGGCGCAGCGCCGCCTCGACAGCACCGAAGGCAACCTCCTCCGCCTGCAGGACCTGCTGCGCGAGGTGCGCCGCCAACTCAAGCCGCTCGAACGCCAGGCCGACGCCGCCCGCCGCCACGACTCGTTGGCCGACGAGCTGCGGGCCCTGCGCCTGCACCTCGCGGGCCGCGAGATCGGCGGCCTGCAGACGCGCCTGGCCCGGGCCACCGAAGAACGCGCCGAGCTGGCGTCGGCGTCGGCTGAGCTGCGCGCCGCCCTGGCCCGGCTCGACACCGACGTGCTGCTCGCCGAAGAGGGCATGGGCCGTCCCGGCACCGACGAGCTGGGCGACGCCCTGGTCCGGTTCGAGTCGCTGCGCGAGCGCGCCCGCGGTTTGTCGGCCGTCCTCAACGAGCGGCGGCGCTCGGCCGCCGCCGAGCTGCAGTCGACCGTCGACCAGGGCCTGGTCGCCAGCATGGAAGCGGAAGCGGCCGGCCTCACCGGCACGCTGCAGGAGGTCGACGTCGAGGCCGGCCTGCTGGCGCCCCGCGTCGACGAGCTGGCCACCGCCGAGGCCGCTCTGGCCGAGGAGCGGGCCGCCTTCGACGCCGACTGGGGCACGGGAGGCATCGGCGCCGCCAGCCAGGCGGCCGAGGCCCGCGGTGAGCTGTCGGCCCTACGCACGGGGGTGGAGCAAGGCCGGGGCGAGGTGGCCCGGGTCGAGGCTCGCGTCGAAGCTCTGGGCGAGAAGGCCGAGCGGCTGGCGGCCGAGGCCGCCGACCTGCGCAACGAGCTGGCCGCCGCCGAGGAGGCAGAGCGGCCGCTGGTCGAAGCCCTCGAGCGTGCGGAGGCCAATCGGGTGGGCGCCGAGAGCGCCCTCGATGGCGCGTACGCCGCCGCGCGCGAGGCCGAAGCGGCCAAGCACACGTGGGCGGCCCGGGCCGAAGCCCTGGCGCTGGCCCTCGACGAGGCCCGCACCCGGGCCGGGGCCGAGCGCCTGGCCGACATCGAGGGCGTCGTCGGCACCCTGCTCGACGTCGTCGAGGTCGACGACGGCTGGCAGGCCGCCTTCGAGGCCGCCGCCGGCGAAGCGATCAGCGCCATCGTGGTCGACGGCGTGGCCAGCGCCCGCCAGGCCCTCGACGAGCTGCACCAAGCCGGCCTGGCCGGGTCGGTGCTGCCGCTGGAAGCGGCCGCCGTGCCCGGCTCCCTGGAGCTGGCGGCGTCGCTGGGCGGCGAGCCGGTGCGCGACCACGTGCGGTCCCGCCTGCCCAGCCTCGAGCGCCTGCTCGACAGCCTCCTGGCCACGGCCGTGGCCGCTCCGTCGTGGGAAGCGGCCCTCGACCTGGCCCTCGAGCACCCCGGCCTCGTCGCCGTCACCCGTGACGGCGACCGCTTCTCGGCCACCGGTTGGCGCACGGGCAACGCCGGCGTCGGCGCCACCGGCGCCGCGCTCGAGGAAGCCCGCCGCCAGGCCGACGCCGCCATGGCCGCCGCCGACCAGGCCCAGGCCGCCATCGTCACGGCCGAACGGGCCGTGGCCGCGGCGCGGGGCGCCGAGACCGAGGTGTCGTCGCAACTCGACGCGTCCGACGCCCGCCGCACCAGCGCCGCCACCACTCTGGAGCGGCTGGAGACCGAGCGGCACCACGTCACCGCCGAGGCAGAAGCGCTGGCGGCGCACGCGGCAGAGGCCGCTCGCCGCCTCGAGCGCGAGGAAGCGCGCGTGGCCGAGCTCGAGGTGTTGCTGCCGCAACTCGAAGCCGACGAAGCGGCCGGCGCCCAGCGCCTCGACACGCTGTCGATCACCCGCAGCCGCCTCGACGAGCGCGCCGCCGCCCTCGCCGCGCTGCGCACCGACCTCGAAGTGCGCATGGCCGGCCTGGAAGAGCGCAAGACGCTCGCGTCGCGCCGCCTGGCCGACATCGAGTCGCGCTTGCAGCGCAACGAAGCAGAACGCCACGACGCCGCCGCTCGCCGCGAACGCGTCGAGCGCACCGTGCGCGCCGTCGACCGCCTGGGCCGCCTGGTCGAGGAGCGGCAGAGCACGCTCGACGAGACCCTGGGTCGTCTACGCGAGCAGCGCCGCATCGAGAACGAGCGGGCGCGCGCCGCCGGCGAGCGCTTGGAGCATCTGCGCCGTCAGCGCGCCGCGGCCGAGCGCCAGCTGTCAGAAGTGCTCGAGCGGGCCCAGCGGGCCGAGCTGGAAGAGGCCGAAGTGCGGGTGCGGCTCGAGACGTCGGTCGAAGGCGTGCGCCGCGACCTCGACACCGAGCCGGAGACGGCCATGCAGGCCGAGCTGCCCGAGCTCCCGCCCGGCACCAGCCCCGTCAACCGCGTGCGCGAGCTCGAGCGAGAGCTGCGGCTGATGGGCCCGGTCAACCCGCTGGCGCTGGAGGAGTTCGAGGCGCTCAGCGAGCGCAACCAGTTCCTCGAGGCGCAGCTCGAAGACGTGAAGTCGAGCCGGCGCGAGCTGGCCAAGGTCATCAAGGCCATCGACGCCGAGATCGTGCAGGTCTTCTCCGCCGCCTACGTCGACGTGGCCGACAACTTCTCCAAGCTGTTCAGCACGCTGTTCCCCGGCGGCACGGGCCGCCTCAGCCTGACCGACCCCGACAACCTGCTGGAGACCGGCATCGAGGTGGAGGCACGGCCGTCGGGCAAGAACGTGCGCAAGCTCTCGCTGCTGTCGGGTGGCGAGCGCTCGCTGACGGCGCTGGCGTTCCTGTTCGCGGTGTTCCGCAGCCGGCCCTCGCCCTTCTACCTGCTCGACGAGGTCGAAGCGGCCCTCGACGACGTCAACCTGCACCGCTTCCTCGACCTCATCCACGAGTTCCGCGAGGAAGCGCAGCTGCTGATCGTGAGCCACCAGAAGCGCACCATGGAGGCGGGCGACTGCCTCTACGGCGTCACCATGCAGCCGGGTGCCTCCAGCAAGATCATCAGCGAAAAAGTCACCGCCGACTCCTGACTTAGGCTCGGGTCGTTATGACCCTCGTCATCGTCATCGCTGTCCTCGCCCTGATCATGATCGTCAGCGCGGCCGTGGTGACGCGCCGCGGCCGGGGCGGGGTCGAGCTCGAACCGCCTCCCGCCCCGCCACGCGAGCGGCCGCCCCTTCGCCCGCCGGCCCGACCGCAGCAGCCGGCCCCGCCGCGACCCCTGGAGGAGGTCGAGGACCTCACGCCCGAGCGGGTCGCCGAGGTCGAGGAGGCCTTGCGCGGTGTCGAGGCGCCCGCCGAAGAGGCAATCCCGCTTCCCGAAGAGGAAGCGCCTGTCGTTCCGGAGGAGGCGCCCGAGGTCCTCGCCCCGCCGGTCAAGCCCCGATTCCGGGATCGCTTGGGCAAGGCCCGCTCGCTGCTGTCGGGCTACGTGGGCTCGGTGCTGTCGCGGTCGACCATCGACGACGACACGTGGGACGAGCTGGAAGAGGCATTGATCCGCGCCGACGTCGGTGTGGGCCCCACCACTGCGTTGCTCGATCAGCTGCGCGCGCGCGTCAAGGCAGAAGGCATCACGTCACCGGCCCAGCTGATCGAGGCCCTCAAGGAAGACCTCAAGAAGACGCTGGCCACCGGCGACCGCGAGCTGCGGTTCGAGACCGGGGGCGGCCCCAACGTGTGGTTGTTCGTCGGCGTCAACGGCGTGGGCAAGACCACGACGATCGGCAAGGTGGGCCAGCGCGAGGCCGCCAACGGCCGTCACATCGTGATGGCGGCGGGCGACACGTTCCGGGCCGCCGCCGGCGAGCAGCTCGAGCTGTGGGCCCGCCGCGTCGAGGCCGACCTGGTGCGGGGTGCCGAGGGCGCCGACCCGGGCTCGGTCGTGTTCGACGCCGTCGAGCGGGCCGCCGCCCGCAAGGCCGACCTGGTGCTGGCTGACACCGCCGGCCGCCTGCACACGAAGGTGAACCTCATGGAGGAGCTCAAGAAGGTGCGGCGCATCGCCGAGCGCCCGCCCGCCCTCCTCACCGAGGTGCTCCTCGTCATCGATGCCACCACCGGCCAGAACGGGCTGGTGCAGGCCAAGCAGTTCACCGACGCAGTCGGGGTGACCGGCGTGGTGCTCACCAAGCTCGACGGCACCGCCAAGGGCGGCATCGCCCTGGCCATCCAGACCGAGATGGGCATCCCCATCAAGCTGGTGGGCCTGGGCGAGTCGGCCGACGACCTCGTCGATTTCGACCCCGACGAGTTCGTCGAAGCGCTCTTCTCGGAGGACTGAAACTCTTTCTTCCCGGGGTAAGGGTCAATCGGTGGTGGGCCCGCGCCGATACGAGATCATGGTCGCTGGTGCCGTCCGCCACGTCCGCCGGCAGATCGCCGGCGCCCCGGCCACGTTCTGCTACCTGGCCGTGCTGTGCGCGACCACGGCGGTGCTGGCGTGGATGGGCCACAAGTCGGGCTCGGGCATCGTGCTGTACGCGTCGTCGAACCTGCGCAGGCTGACCGCCGATCCGTCGCAGGCCCTGTTCTCCAGCGCGTTCTGGCTGGCCAGCGGCTTCCGCGAGTTGGCCATGTGGGGGCTGATGTTCCCGCTCGTGCTGGCCCCCGTCGAGCGCCGGCTCGGCACCCGCCGCACCATCGGCACCTTCGCCCTGGGCCACATCGGCGCCACGCTGATCGTGCAGGGCATGGTGGCGGGCGCCATCTGGTTGCGGCTGGCGGCGGCGAGGTGGGAGGACATGCCCGACGTGGGCGCCAGCTACGGCTTCATCACCGTCGCGGCGGTGGTGTTCGCCTTGATTCCGGGGCGCTGGCGGGCGGTGTACCTCGCCGGGCTGCTGGGCTGGATCGTGGCCATCAGCCACGTCTTCGCCCCCGACTTCACCACCATCGGGCACGGGATCGCCCTGCTCCTGGGCCTGTGGGCCGCCCGCGGCCTGCGCCGCCACCGCGAGACCATCGTCAGGGTCGTCGAGGAGACGCTCGCCGAGGCGCCTGCGACCGCCGCCGCCTGAGCCCGGAGCCCGGGTTCGGGCGCTGAGGGGCCACCGAGTACCCTGAAGCGCCCATGTTCGACTCGCTGTCCGACCGTTTCGACGCCATCTTCACCCGCCTGCGCGGCCGCGGCCGCCTGGGTGAAGAGGAGATCGACGAGGTCCTGCGCGAGATCCGCGTCGCCCTGCTCGAGGCCGACGTCAACGTGCGGGTGGCTCGCGAGTTCACCAAGCGGGTCAAGGAGCGGGCCCTCGGGCTCGATCTGTCCAAGAGCCTCACGCCCGCCCAGCAGGTCATCAAGATCGTGCACGAGGAGCTGGTCGGCATCCTCGGCGGCGAGACGTTGCGCATCAGCTACGCGTCGAAGCCGCCCACCGTCGTGCTGCTGGCCGGTCTGCAGGGTTCCGGCAAGACGACGACCGCCGGCAAGCTGGCCCGCTGGTTCAAGCAGCAGGGCCGCCACCCGTTGCTGGTCGGCGCGGACCTCCAGCGCCCCGCTGCCGTCGAGCAGCTGCGCGTG
>JAFATL010000449.1 GCA_019243975.1 Actinomycetota bacterium
CGCCGACGAGCACGAGCGTGGCCCCGGCCGGCGCCACCCGCTTGCGGTGCCAGCGCTTGAGGTTGGCGGCGTTGATGGCCTCGACCGCCTCGGGCTCGGGCAGCCCGCGCCCGTAGGGGTGCTTCGGGTACATGCGGCTCAGCAGCGCGTGCTGGGCCAGCACCGTCGGCTGGCTGCGCAGGATCGTGAGCTCCTGGTTGATGCGACCCTGGTGCACCTCGACCTCCACGGCCGGGTACTGCGCGTCGGTGAGCACCTCGCCGAGCAGCTCGAGATATTCGGGCAGGCGGGTGGCCAGTGCCGACCCGGCCAGTACGACCTCCTCCACGCCGGCCGACGCGTCGAGGGCGCCCCCGACGCTCTGCAGCCGCTCGGCCAAGCCGACACTGTCGGACGCGCTGGTGCCGCTCGTCATCGTGGCAGCCAGCAGTCGCTCCCGGGCGCCGTCGCCGGGACGCGAGGTGCCGGTCGGGATGCGGAGGCGAACCTCGACTCGGGGCACGCTCGATCGGCGCACCGCCATCACGTTGAGACCAGACGTCAGCTCACGGGTGGCGACGGTCGGTGTGCGCGGCCGCTTGGGCGGTTCGGTGGCGGGGATGCCGGGACGGCTGGGGTCGAGGGTGGTCGTCACGACGGCGCTCCGGGCACGAGCTCGAGCACGGCGCGCCGGGCCGGCCGCACCCACTCCTCGGCCGACCGGATCACCTGCTTGGCATCGAGCTCGAACAACTTCGCCGGCAGCTCGTTGATCAACTCCGGCTTGTCGCGCTGCTGTTCGGTCCCGGCCAGGGTGAGGGCCCGCTGCACGAAGTTGTCGACGCGCGCCACCACGCCCGACGCCAGCGCCGTCGTGACCCGCTCGACCTCCTCGTCCTCGAGGCCCGTGATGATCTCGCCCACGACGTCGTCGACGGCGCCGAGGATCTGGTCGACCTCGACGTCGGGCGCGTAGTAAGCGAGCACCTGCAGCATCGTCGGGTCGCGCATCTCGAGGGCGTTGCCGAAGGTGCCGACGTACGAGCTCACGTGCGAGGCCAAACGGCGTTCCACCACGAGGCGCCGGTACAGACGGGCGGCGCGTCCCTCGGCGAAGATGTCGGCCAGCACCACGGTGCCGAGGTAGTCGTCGAACTCGAGGATCGGGTGCGGCACGCGGTAGCCGAGGGCGACGGCGGGCGTGGGCGCCATGGCGTCGTGCTGCACGGCGCGGTGCTCACCCACCGGCAGGGGTTCGGCAAACCGGGGGCGTTCCGGGGCAGGGCGACCGGCGATGCCGTCGAAGTGGCGCTCGACCAGCTGCATGGCGTCGTCGACCTCGAAGTCGCCGACCACCGCCAGCACTGCGTTCGACGGCGTGTAGTAGCGCTCGAAGAAGTCGGCGGCGTCGCCGACGCTGGCCGCTTCCAGGTCTTCGAAGCTGCCGTAGCCGTTGTGGGCGTTGTTCCAGCTCGAGAACATGACCGGCGGCAGGTGGATCCACGGGAAGCCGCCGTAGGGCCGGTTCATGACGTTGACCCGGATCTCCTCCTTGACGACGGCGATCTGGTTCTCGAGCGTCTCCTGGTTGAGGCGCACGGCCCGCATGCGATCGGCCTCGAGGAACAGCCCGAGCTCGAGCGCACTCGACGGGAGCGCCTCGAAGTAGTTGGTGTAGTCGCTGTTGGTGCTGCCGTTGAAGGTGCCGCCGGCGCCCTGCACCAAGCGGGCGTGTTCCATCTTCTCGAGCGTCGCCGACCCCTCGAACATAAGGTGCTCGAACAGGTGGGCGAAGCCGCTGCGGCCCTCGGGCTCGGAGCGAAAGCCGACGTCGTAGTAGACGGCAACCGCGACCGTGGGCGACGACTTGTCGGGTGACAGGACCACCCGCAACCCGTTCTCCAGCGTCCGTCGCTCGACGGGGAGCGCCAGTTTCGGCGCCTTGGCTCGGGCCGGCATAGGGGCGAACGTTACCCGTTCACCTGAACCTGCCGTTTTGGGCGATCGGGCGCGCTAGCGGCGGCGGGGGCCCAGGCGGCTGAGCCGGGCCACCAGGACCTCGAGGATGAGAGGTTCGGGCCAGGCCCGGCCGCCGCGAAGGTCGATGTCGGCGTCGGACAGCAGGGTGATGGCACGGGCAACGCCGGTGGCGCCGAGCCGCTTGGCCTGGTTCATCGCCTTCTTGGCGGGATACGGGCCGCTGCCGATGAGGGCGGCCGCCTCGTTCTCGTTGCGGACGTTGGCGCCCTCCAACCTGAGCATGGCGCCGTAGTGCCGGTGCAGGCTGGCGAGGATGACGAGCGGATGGCGGTCGCCGCCCTCGGTGAGGCGCTTGAGGGCGACGAGGGCGCTTTCGGTGTCGCCCGCGTCGATGGCGTCGGTGAGGGTCCACGGCGCCACGCCCCCGGCCTCGCCGAGGAACGGCTGCAGCTCGTCGGGGCTGACATCGGCGCCCTCGCCATAGGCGGCAGCCAGCGCGTCGAGCAGGGTGGCCAGGCGGCCGACGTCCTCTCCCAAGTGGTCGCTCAGCAGGGCAGCGGCGTTGCGATCGAGGTTGACGGGGCCCTCTTTGAGGGCGGTGGCCAGCCAGCCGCTGCGGGCCTTGGCGTTGGTCGGGACCGACACGTCGATCACGTGACCCGACTTCTTGACCGCGGCCAGCAGCTTGGCCGCCAGCTGGCCGCCCCCGCTCACGAGCACGAGCACCGAGGTGGGCAGCGGGTCGTCGAGGTAGGCGAGCAGCGTGTCGAGCTCGTCGGTGCGGAACCGTCCCGCCTCGCGGACCACGACCACGCGCCGGTCGGACAGGAACGCCGGAGTCTGCAGGGCGTCGACGGCGGCGTCGATGCCGACCTCTTCGCCGGAGAGGTCCTCGACCGCCAAGCCGGTCGGGTCGTCGCCGGCCAGCTCGTGCACCAGCTCGCTCACCGCGGGGCCGATGAGCGCGGGGTCGTCACCGCGCACCAAGTAGACGGGAACCAGCTCCGTCATGTCCTCACCGGGCCTCGAGGATGGCGGCGATCACGTCGGCGACGCGCCGCATGGCCTTCACGTCGTGGGTGCGCAGGATGCGGCACCCGTGGCTCACCGCCCACCCCGCCTCGGCCGGGCTGTCGTTGGCCATGAGCAACGGGTAGCCCAGGGCCGCCAAGTCCTCGGTGCGGCGCAGGAGGGCCGTGCGTTGCTCGGCTGTCTTGTGCCGGTCGAGCCCGGGGTCGACCACGATCGAGTCGGTCGGCGTGCCCGCCTTCTCGAACTTGCGGGCGCACTCGACCAGGTGGTCGCGCACCTCCTCGACCGTTCCCGGGCCCACGTGGGTGACGATGCGCGTCGTGCCCGAGCCCGCCACCTCGGCGTGCCACCGGGTGACGAGCGGGACTTCGAACAAGCCCAACACCTGGGTGGCGTCACCCGATCGCAACTCGAGGAGGTCGGCGCCCTCCGACACCATCGACGTGGCGTCGAGCACACACGCCTTGCCCCGCACCACACCCATCACCAGCGGCCGCGTCGCCAGCTCGTAGGTGTGGTCGCCGAGCGTCAACTTCACACGGTGACGTTACCGGGACACGACCGAGAAGCGAACCGGCGATTCGCCATCGGCGCGCACCACGAGACCGCCCACGGCTACTTCGGTGCCGGGGGTAGCCACGGCCAGATGCGGGCGATGGAAGCCAGGCGGGCTGACGATGAGGCCGGGGTTGACGGCCGGGATCAAGTCGTCGAGGGCGTGGCCCATGCGGCTGTCGGCCGAGGCCAGGGCGAGCACGTCGACGTGAGTGACGTGGGCGCGCCTCAGTGCCGCAGGGAAGCCGGCCGACGGCGGGCGGTCGAGAACGACGACGGTCGCGCTGCCCCGGCGCCAGAGGTGCGCGGCCGACGTGACCGGCTGGGCGGTGACGTCGTTGGTGGCGGTGAGCGAGGCGAGGGCGAGCGGGATCACCAACAAGCCGAGGGCACCCACGGGCACGAGGTAAGGACGCACGGCGCGGGGGCCGCGCCGCCATGCCACCGCACACAGGCCGCCCACGGCGAGCGGCACCAGCCCGACGTGGCCGAGCGGCAGGTGGGCGCACGCATGTGCGACGGCGGCGATCCACGTGATGAGGACGCGCGTGGGGGCGTGAAGAGCAGCGGCGGCCGCACCACCGGCCAGGCCGGCGACGGCGCCGGCGGTCATGCCCCACATCGTCAGCGGCCCCGCGGCCGGGATGGCCAGCAGGTTGGCGGGGATGGCCGCGACGGGAAGCCCGCCGAAGACGGGGATGAGCACGGGCGCCACGCCCAGTTGCGCGGCGATTGTGACGGCCAGCGGCTCGCCCACGATGCGAGGCCCGGGGATGCGCGCTGCCAACGGGGTCGCCCACAACGCAATGCCCGCGCATGCACCGACCGAGAGCAGGAAGCCCACCGAACGCACGAGCACGGGGTCGACGATCACGAGGCCGGTGACGGCCAGCGCCAACAACCGCAACCCG
Organism: Actinomycetota bacterium; assembly: GCA_019243975.1. Taxonomy (GTDB): domain Bacteria; phylum Actinomycetota; class Acidimicrobiia; order Acidimicrobiales; family JAFATL01; genus JAFATL01. Next base: position 4,458 of record JAFATL010000449.1, read on the forward strand.
GAGACAGGCCGTCCCAACGTGGTGGCGAACAGGGCCAGCGCCGCCATCGCCTCGGCGCGCAGCACCGATGGCTCCCAGCGCACGAGCACTCCGAAGGCCAGGAGCAGGAGCAGCCCGGCGACGAAGCGCGTGCGCAACTGGAGCAGCCGCAGCAACGGTCCGGCCAACGCCAAGATGAAGGCGACGTTCTCGCCGCTCACGACGAGCAGGTGCGTGAGGCCGGCGTTACGGAAGTCGTTGGCGGTGGCGTCCGACTGCCCGCGGGAGTCACCGAGCACGAAGCCCATGAACAGGGCGCGCTGCTGACCGGGGAGCGATGCCACACCCCGCTCCAACGTGCGGCGAACGCCGTTGGCCATCGTCTCCGCGACATTGCCGCGCGACCACGCACCGACGCGTGCGATCGACAGCTGCCCGCTGATGTGGCGCACGGCCAGCCGGTCACGTTGACCGGGCGCCACCGGCTTCACGCGGCCTTCGACTTCGATGCGCTCGCCGGCCAGGCGCGGCTCGAGCGCGGCTGCGGCGTCGCCCCGGGCCCAGGCGTCGAGCCGGGTGCCGTGGAGGCGCACCTCGAGATGCAGCGCGTCGAGCACGTGCTCGGGGTCGGACACCAGGGTGGCGATGCCCTGCACCCGGTGCGGCGAAGGTGGCTGCAATCCCGCCCAACACCGTGCGCCCATCGCCGACGCCAGCAGCGCGGCACCGACACACAGCAGCGCCGGGCGCCGAACCACAAACGCCAGGCCGACGGTGCCGATGGCGACCGGCAGCGAAGTCGGGCGATGGACGAGCGCGCCGGCGGCCGCGGCCAGTGCCAGCACCACTGCGCCTCGGTCGGACAGCGCCCTGGTGGTCACACCTTCACCCTCTGACGCAGCTTCTCCAGCTTGCTGGGCCCGATGCCGCCGACTTGGAGCAGGTCGTCGACCGCGTGGAAGCGGCCGTGCTGCTTGCGGTAGTCGAGGATCGCCTGCGCGGTGGCCGGTCCGACGCCGGGTAGCGCGTCGAGCTGTTCGAGGGTCGCAGTGTTGAGGTTGACGGGCCCGTCGGCCTGACCACCCGTGCCACCGCCGATGCCGGCAGCCGGTGGCGGCGCCTCGCCCTTGCGGGGCACGTAGACGCGGTCGCCGTCGCTGACCTTGAGGGCGAGGTTGAGCTGGTCGACGTCGGCATCGGGCGTGGGACCGCCGGCGGCGTTGAGCACGTCGGCCACGCGCGCACCGCCGGCCACCTTGTAGAGACCGGGGGTGACCACCGCGCCGGCGGCGGCCACGACGACGGGCGCCTCGCCGGCGGCTCCGTCGATCTCGGCACCGCTGGCGGTGGAGCCAGTCGCGCCAGTGCCGGTGCCGCCGCTGTGCGGCGCGCGCGGCAGCGTGACCTGCGGATGAGCGGACGAGCGACCGGCGCCGAGCGCGAGAGCACCGGCCACGATGACCAACACCACGAACGTGACGGCGCCGATGGCGATGTGACGACA
>JAFATL010000100.1 GCA_019243975.1 Actinomycetota bacterium
CGTTCGGCCGCCTCGAATGCCTCGCGCATCTCCACTGGCCCGCGTCGCCCGACCTCGAACAGCGCCTGCGGGACCGAGCGCCCCAGCGATCCGGTCTGCAGGCGGATCTCCTCGATCAGGCGGGGCCACGACTCGGCCGCGTGGGCCCGCCGGTGCTGGCGCTTGGTGCGGTAGGACGCGAGCGGCAGCGTGGCGGCGAACGCGCCGCCCACGACCGCGGGCAGGGCCGCGCCGAAGAGCATGAACACGAGCAGGAAGCCCAGGGCGAACAGGGCCACCACCACCGACGCGAACTGGCGGGTGTCGACGTCGGCCAGCCCGGCCTGCGCCAGCCACCCGGCGACCGAGGACGTACGCGGTTGGGCGCGGCGGTGGGGGACGTACGGCCCGGGCCGCACGCCGCGCCACCCCATCGCCACCGCCGTATAGAGAAGGAACACGCCGTAGCCGGCCACGACTGCGAGCAATGCGGTCATGACGCGGAGGAGAGCAGGGCGTGGGCGTCGAAGCCGGCCATCTCCAGGGCGCGGGTGGCGCGCACGGGGAGGTTGCCGGTCCAGGTGAGCGGCGCCGACGGGCGTTCCCGGGAGAACACCTCGGTCACGGTGAAGGCGGTGGCTTCGGGCCCGGCCTGCTGGTCCTCGACCATGGCCACCTCGTTCACGCGCACGCCCTCGGGCGTGCGAGCGGAGTACACGACGACGTCGACGGCCTCGCTGACGAGATTGTTGAGGGCGGCCATGGGCAGCTGGCGAGCGGCGTCGCCCAGCTGGCAGATGAACCGCAGGCGCGTCAGAGCCTGGCGTGCGGACCCGGCGTGAATGGTCGTGTAGCCGGTGACGCCGGACGACAGCGTGAGCAGCAGCGGCAACGCCTCGCGGTCGCGCACCTCGCCGACGATCGCCACGTCGGGCGCCATGCGCAGGAAGCCGGCGACGAGACGACGCAGGTCGACCTCGCGCCGGTCGGCGCGGGCGGGGCGCGTCTGCATGTGCGCGACGTTGGGCAGCGCCACGTCGGCCTCGAACACCTCTTCGGCGATGACGACGCGCAGGCTGGGGTCGAGCTCGGCCGTGCAGCAGCTCAGCAACGTGGTCTTGCCCGACCCCGGCGCGCCCGCGAACACGATCGACAAGCGGGCCGCCACGCACGCCCGCAGGAAGGCGGCGACGGTGTGGTCGAGGGTGTCGCGCTCGACCAGCTGCTCCAGCCGCCGGAACGGCACACCGGTGAACTTGCGGATGTTGACGATGACGTGGCCGCCCCGCCCCACGTCGCCGTGCACGATGTGCAGGCGGGCGCCGCTGTCGAGCTGCGCGTCCTGCAGGCCTTCGGCCGGATCGAGCTTGCGGTGCGAGCACGACGCGTCGTCGAGCACCTTGGTGAGCGTGCGCACGACGTGGTCGTCGTCGTGGAAGACCTCGTCGTGGTACCCGCTCATGCCTTGATGGCGGCGCACGAAGACGGCGTCGGGCGCGTTGATCTCGATCTCCCACACGTCGTCGTCGGCCAGCAGCGGCTCGAGTGGGCCGTAGCCGGCGAGGTTCCGCCAGGCCCGGTCGGCGACGCCCTCGGGGTCGGCCAGCGGCACGGAGCGGCGTCCCCGTTCGAAGTCGTCGTCCCACCGCCGCACCTCTTCGGCGATGAGTTCGCGCAGGCGAAGACGCCCGGCGGGGTCGTGCATGTCGAGAGCGATGGCCTTGGCCCGTTCCTGCACGGACCGCTCGACCTCGACGAGCGGCGACACCCACGTGTCGGTTGACGGGACGCCTGAAGACGGGACGAGAGGCGGCGCGCTCACGACGCCGCCTCCTCGCCCCACTGCCCCAACGTTCCGGGAACGACCGGCACCGGCTCGGCGCAGGCGGGAGCACGAGCCGGATGCCGGTCGAGCACGGCGCTGAACGCGCCGGCCACCGGTTCACACAGAGAAGCTGCTAGGCGCGCGCCATCGCGCTGCGCCTCGTCCGCGTGTCGCTCGGGCAGAAACACGGGGACGGCCACCCCCAGGTGAGCCGGAGGAATCAGCGCGGTGATGGCGGCCGAGATGTCGGCGCGCATCCGCGCGCTGCGAGGTGCCCGGTTGACGACGGGCACCAGGCGTCGTCCGTCGACGCCGAACGCGAGCAAGTCGGTGATGACGCGCACGAGGGAGTGCACGCCCTTGAGGCCGGGGACGCCGACGGCGAACACGACGTCGGCGCGCGACACCGCGCTGCGCGCCATGACGTTGCGCTCCTCGACGTCGACCGAACCGCCTTCGGCTTCGCCTTCGACGTCGGCATCGGTGTCGAACACGACGGCGTCGTAGGTCGTCGCCAGTCCTTCCAGCGCTGCCGCGAAGGCGCGCGGCCGGAGGCCGGCCCAGGCGCGCGCCCGGCGCAAGCCGAGGACGAGGTCGTAGCGGCGCTCGGTGATGGCAAACGCCATGCTGCGGATCTCCGCCGCCGGCGGCCGTACGGCGCGGTGCGCCTCGACCAGCTCTTGCAGCCCGGGCACGACATCGCACGCGTCGTGCAGCATCCCCAGCTCGGCGTTGAGGCAGAGGTCGGCCAACACGACCCGCCTTCGGCCGACCGCCAGGCCCTGGGCCAGCGCCATGGCGACAGTGGAACTGCCGGCACCCCCGGGCCCGCACACCGCCGCAACTGCCGCGGTGGTCCCGGGCACCTCGTCCCCGTCGATGTTGTCTTCCCCGCCGAGCGGACCGATGGCCGAACCGTTGCCGACAACGCGGCTGTGGAACGACAAGGTGTCGAGCAGCTGGCGAGGGTCGAAGTCGGGCGGGAGGTCGGCGTCGGCGCCGAGGGCGCGACCGTCGCGCACACCGCGGCCGCTCTCGACGATGACGACGGCGCAGCCACTGCGCTGCGCGGTGTCGACGAGGTCGCGGTCGAGCGCCGACACGGCGCCGTCGATCAACAGCGCCGAGAACGCGCGACCCGATGCCATGCGGGCCCGCACCTCCTCCGCCGACAGACACTTCACGAAGTCGAGCGGCAGCGTCCCGGCCGTCGCCCACTGCGCGACCTGGGCGAACCACGGCGCCCGGGGCGGCGCCAGGCCGACGACGACGAAGCGATTGGTGGTCACGATCCGGCCTCCGTGGTGCGCACGAGTGAGATCGACCCGCCGGCCACCGCGTTGGCCACCGACAGGGCGTCCTTTTCGCTGGCCAGGGCAAGCGTGATGACTTGGTGGCTGCGATCGCCGAGCGACGAGCCCTGGCCGTCAACCGCGATGACGGTGGCGCCGCGGACGATCCACGTCGTCTCGGCGCTCCCCCCAGTGCCGAGGGTCGCGGCCACGTCGACGATGTCGCCGGCAACCAGCCGTCCGCCTACGGCCTTGGCCGCGTCGATCGGCATCGACACCTGTCGCGACCCCGTCGGCCCCGTGTGGGATGCGAGCGACGACGCCTGCACCAACTCACCCGTGCCGACGGGTCCGACCACGACGGCGCCGACGACCTGTCCGGCCCGATGGAAGGCGCGCCGCGCCGCCAGCCCGGTCGGGAGCTGCATGCGGGCGACGGTGACGTCCGACGCGTTGATGCGGCTGCCGACGCGCAGCTCGTGGCGGGCCACGACGTAGGTCTGCCGCTTGTCGGTCCGCGTGTGCGATGCGGCCGCAAAAACGCCGACCGCCGAAAGGGCGACAAGGAAGCCACCTGTGATGGCCCTGCCCCCCGGGAGCGGTCGCCGCCGGCGCACCACTCGGGCCGGCGGCCCCCCGTCCAACGTTTCGTCTACTCGCCCCGCCGCAAGCACATTCGCTGCTTGCATGGCTTTCCCCCCGCCCGTCCTACGTGTGGGCGGCAACGGGCGTTTCGGGCGAGCCTGTTGCGGTTTCGTGTCATTCGTCGGGTCCCGGAAGGGATCTCAGTGGGGCTCAGTAGAATGAGGTGGAATGGCGTCGGCATCGTCCACGAACATCGAGTGGCTGAGCACGAAACAGGCGTCCGACCGCCTGGGCGTCACGTTGCGCACGCTCTACCGCCTGATCGACGACGGCCAGCTGCCCGCCTACAAGATCGGCCGGGTGATCCGCCTCAAGGCCGACGAGCTCGACGCCTTCATCGAGAGTGCCCGCATCAAGCCCGGCACCCTCGAGCACCTCTACCCGGACGCCGCATCCAGGGGCTGACCCATCGTCCAAGAGGCGATCGCGCCTCGGGAGGTGAGGCGGAAACGCCACTTGGACACGGTTTAGACGCCGAGCCAGACCTCGGTGACGGCGGACAGGCGGGCGTAGGCGGTGGTGGGCGGGGCGCCGTCCATCCGCAGGGTCACCACGTCGGCGCCGACGGCCCGCAGCTCGGCTGACACGACGTCGGGGCCGAGGGCGATGCGGACGTGGGCGCGCTCGCCGGCCAGGCCGGTGAGGACGTCGGCCAGCCAGGCTGAGTTGGGCGGGGAGCGGTCGCCGGTGGCCTCGGGCCGGTCCGGGGGTGGCCGCAGCAGCGTGATGGCGGCGAAGGCGATCAGCACGACCGAGCGGGGGCTGGGGGCGACGGCCACGAAGTCTTCGCCCACGGCCACGACGGTGCCGCGGTGCTGGCGGCCGGTGGTGGTAGCGATGGTCGCGGTGGCGCGCTGTTCGGCCAGGTCGAGGGCGATGCCGGTGAGCCGGGCCTGCTCGGCGGACTGCTGGCGCAGCCACCGCTCCCTGGTCCGCTCGGCGACGGCCTCCTCCACCCGGGCGTCGGCGGCCCATCTGGCAAGGTCGGCCAGTAGGCCTTCGACGTCCCCCCGGTCGTCGTCTTTCACCGTGCCCAACAGTACTGGTGCCCCGGAGGCCGCTCACGCGGCACGGCGGCGTGACGTCAGTGCTTCTGTAGCCGCAAGCCTCGTTGGTGCACGCTGTCCGTGTCGTTCGCATCGCGGAGATCGAGGCGAATCCTTGCGGGGCCGTTTTGTAGATCGGGCGCCCCCCGGGTCCCGTCTCGCACTGTCGATCGCCTCCGCAACATGCGAAGCGAAGCGGCCAGACGAATCATCTGACGACCCTTAAAGCTGGCGGGCTCGGGCGGCAGTTCGTGGTCGGGCAGCGGGTAGCCCCTCGCCGTCAGCGCTTCAATGCCTTGGTGGGCGACACGCAACTGGCCGATCGCATTGAGGTGTACGCCGTCGATGCCGAACAGGTGCGGCTCGTCAAGGAACACATTTTCGAGATCGATCAGGACCGCGTCGTACTCCGCTGCAAGGGCCCGAGTGATGGCGTTGTATGCCCGCACCCGCTGCATCTGTTTCGAGTCTGGCCAAAGTCGCGTCTGTCCGATGTTCACGGGAATGGTCGCGAGAAAGACCACCTCCGCTCGCGCTGCGAGCTCGCCGACGATCACAGCCGCCGCCTCCGTTGTCTGACGGTCAGGGTCCCGACGGAACGCCACGGCGTCACACGTGCCGAGGAGAGTTGCAGCGAAGCGGCTTCGCGTCTGCGGCAGCTTCCGCACCTGAGCAAGGACCTCCTGCATCGTTGCTCCGTTGGCGGCGGCGTTGCGCGTCGCCACGCCGTATCCCCGTCCGATCCACTCCGCCCATGACCGGCAGGTGATGATGGCGGCAGGGAGGCCGTAGCCCTCGGTCAGGCTGTCGCCTACCGCAATGATGACTTGCTCGTCCGGCAGTGCACTGCGCTCCTCGTCGAGACCCCGTCACGGTGAACCACCCGAGCGACAAGGTCGAAGCGTTTGGGGCAGCCACTTGTTGGTCGAGCTGTCCCGCCTGTTGGCGTATCGATTCGGCGTACCGCCCCGGAAATCCTCCCCAAACCGCAGAAAACTGGTCAGGCGGTAGCTTGGCCCGATGGCCGACTGCCTGTTCTGCAAGATCCTGGCCGGCGACGTTCCGTCGACCGAGGTGCTGTCGACCGAGACGACCTACGCCTTCCGGGACATCAGCCCCGGCGCGCCCACGCACGTGCTGGTGATCCCGCGCGAGCACATCGACAACGCCCACGCGCTCCGGCCCGACCACGGCGCCCTGCTGGCCGACGTGTTCACCACCGCCCAGGAGGTCGCCCGGGCCGAAGGCATCGCCGACTCCGGCTACCGGCTGGTGTTCAACGTGGGCGACGACGCGCTCAACAGCGTCCCCCACCTGCACCTCCAC
>JAFATL010000268.1 GCA_019243975.1 Actinomycetota bacterium
CGCACCCAGCCGGCGTGGGTGTGGAACTCGCCGCCGGCGGCCAGCGTGATCATGTAACGCCGCCCCTTGCGATCGAGCAACAACACACGATCTCCGACTGCGAACTGGCTACTCATGCGCGGCTCCGCCGCGACGCAGTCACGTGGCGCGCGCCACGAGCTTGCAGAACGCGCACACTTCGCCCGTGGTCGGCGCGCCGCAGCTGCTGCACGTTCGCAGCTCGACCTCCGCCTCGCCGACGGCGGCCGCGTCGAACCGGTGTGCCGCTTTGTCGAGGAACTCGAAGTAGAAGGCGGCCTTGGCGCCCGGCGAGTGCTCCTCGATGCCGTTGAGCGCCTCTTTGTAGCCGAGGTGCTTGTTGCCTACCGCCATCGGGCACTCCTCGACGATGTAGTCGATTCCTGTGAGCACGCAGTAGGCGGCCATCTCCCGCTCGCCCAGCCGCACCAGCGGCTTCACCTTCTTCACGAACCCGGCCTCGGCCGGCAGCACCGGCCGCTGGCGGCTCAGGTAGTCGACGTTCCAGCGCAGGGTGTTGCCGAACAGCACGGCCGCCTCGTCGTCGAGGTTGTGGCCCGTGGCGATCACGTCGTAGCCGCCGTCGATGGCTGCTCGGTTGAACAAGTGCCGCTTCGACAAACCACAGGCCGAGCAGGGCGCCCGCTTCGCCACCCTGGCACCGGTCGGGATGTCGAAGCCGTACTCGCCCGGGATGTCGACCTCCACCAAGCGCGCCCCCCGCTTCGCCGCAAAGGCGCGCGTGTAGGTGGCCGACTCCTCGCTGTACTCGCCGATGCCGAGCCCGAGGTAGAGCCCGTCGGCGGCGTAGCCGAGGTCGAGCAGGATGTCCCACAGCGCCAGGGAGTCCTTGCCGCCGGAGACGGCGACGAGCACGCGATCGCCGGCGTGCAGCATGTCGAAGTCGTCGATGGCCTTGCGCACCTGCTCCCGGCTGTGGTGCAGGAAGCAGTCGCGGCAGAAGCCGGCGTTGTGCCGCCGCAGCTCGATCACCGCGGGCTCGCGGCACCGGCGGCACTTCACGAGAAACCACCGGAGATGACGGGACGGACTTCGACGTGGTCGTCGTCCTCCAGCAGCGCGTCACCCGTCACCAGCGTGTCGCCCCGCACGACCAACACCGACTCACGGTTGATCTGCAGGCGTTCGAGCAGGCTGTGCACTCGCAGCGGGCCCTTCATCTCGAGCTCCCGCCGCGGGTTGCGGAGGACGACCTTCACCCCTCCATCATGACGTTTCGCACGTTAGGACGGTGTCGCGTTGGCCCCGACGACCTCGACCGTGCCCTTGCCGGTCTCGCGCTCGAGGTGGATCACGAGCGTGTGCCCGGGCTCGAGCTCCTCGCGGTACGCGATCTCGGGGCCGCTGCCGCGGAAGCGGTTGAACAGGCGGATCCCCCCGGCCGCGATCGCCACGTACGTCCACACCCGGCTGCCGCCGAACACGCCCCGGCGCAGGCCGTTGCGGAACAACCAGCGGGTCACGTCAGACGCGCCGGATCTCGACGACGGTTGCCCGCTTGCGACCGCGGCGCCGCCCCATGAGGAACGCCACGCCCACGACCACGGCCACCGCGGCGGCGCCCACGGCCAGCCCGATGGGCACGGCCGCCTTGGCCGTGCTATCGACCTCGCCGCGGATCTGGCGCAGCTTGTTCTCGATGTCGGCCCGGGTGACGGGCCGCTCCTGGGTCACGGCCACGGCCTCAGCCCTTCCTCTTCTTGGTGATCTGCATCCCGGCCAGGCCAGCCACGATCGCACCGACGGCAACCGTCACGAGGTACGGGATCCACGACAGGTGGCCCTGCATCGAGCTTCCGGTCTCGGTCTGCAGGGCCCGCAACGTGGCCAGCAGCAGGAACGTGAGCCCGATGGCCAGGCAGATCGACCCCAGCACCCCGTAGCCGACGAAGCGGGCCAGGCCCTTGATGGGCTCGATCGTCTCCTGCTTGGCGTACGCGACGATCAGCTGCCACAGCTCGCTGATCTGCGCAGTCATGCTGTTGTCGGTCTTGTCGCCGTTCTTGGTGTACGGCGCCACGCGGGTCTCGGGCACTCGCTCCTCCGGGGAAGTCGCGCCTTCCTATTACCCGGAGAGCCGGTACGCAAGCAGGGTCGCCGCGTCTTCGGCCAGCTCGGCCAGCCGTGTGAGCAGGTCGTTCGCGCTGCGGCCTCGAGGAGCCGCTGCTGATCGACGGGGCCGAGCGGGGCGATGGCCGCGAGCTGGAACATCCGGCGCTCGGGATCCTCGTCGAGCGCCACGGTGGCCGGCACCGCCGGCTCTTCGAGCTCGGCCTTGTAGGCGAGCGCCCGGCGCACCGCCTGCTCGGCCCGGGCGACCAGGTCCGCGCCGGGCCCGTCGACGGTCAGGTCGGGCAGGTCCTCCACCAGCGCCAGTGGGTACGGGTCGTCGGGCAGCCACTCGGTCACGCGAACACGACGCGTGCCCAGCGTGGTGATCAGCCAGCGGCCGTCGGGCAGCTCGGCCGCCTCCACCAGGTGGGCCACCGTGCCGGTGTCGAACCGGGTGTCACCGCCGCCGACCTCAAAGCCCCGTTCGATGAGCACCACCCCGAACTCGCCGTCACCGGCGATGCAGTGACGGGCCAGCGCCCGGTACCGCGGCTCGAAGATGTGGAGCGGCAGCGGCGCGTACGGGAACAGCACGGTGCCGAGCGGGAACATCGGCAGCCGCACACTCACGATGCCACCTTGTGAGCTCCGCTCACGGTGCCCCCTTGTGAGCCCCGCTCACGGTGCGACGTCGTCGGGCTTGGGGGCGTCGGGGTACTGCGCCAGGATGTCGCCCACTGCGTCGGCGAAGTGCAGCCCGACCGCTTCGCTCGGCAGCTGGTTCATCACCAGGGCGAACGACAGTCGGCCCACAGAGCTGTCGACGACGCCGGACAGCGAGATGACACCGTCGAGCGAGCCCGTCTTGCCGCGCAGCCGGCCGGCGGCGGGATGACCAATGAACCGGTGCGCCAGCGTGCCGTTGCCGGCGGCCACCGGCAGGGCGTCGACGATCTCGCCTGCGTGGGGGCCCATGCTGATCGTGTCGACGAGCAGCCGGCAGGTGGCGCGGTCGGCCCGGTCGAGGCCCGAGCCGTCGACCGCGGTCCACCCGGCCATGGGCAGACCGGCGTCGGCCAGCGTCGCGTGCAAGACGCCGAGGCCCGCGGTCGTCGATCCGGCGCCCCCGAATCGATGGCCGAGCTCCTTGATCAGCAACTCGGCGGTGTCGTTGTCGCTCTGCTCGAGCATCTCGCCCACGAGGTCCTTCACCGGCATCGAGGCCACGTGGGTCACGGCCACTGCACTCGCAGGGGCGCGGCCTTCGCCCGCGGGCCCGTCGACGGTCACGCCCCGCGCCTGCAACAGATCGGTGAGCACCGACGCGGCATGTCGCGCCGGGGCACTCGACGGCACGTGCTGCACCGCGTAGGCCTCGAAGCCGTCGTTGACAGCGAGCGCTCCCATCGGGCCGATGTCACCCAGGCTCGTGTACCGGGGCGGCCACGTCGAGATCACCCGCTCCCGGTCGTAGCGGCTGTCGTCGCCGAGCACACCGCCTTTGATCTCGTGCACGCCCGCGGCCACGACGGCGTCGGCCAGCGACTCGACCTTCGTCCACTTGGGGGGCGGGTACTTGCGCGAGCTCTCGTAGGCGGCCGAACCGATGAGCGGGTCGCCCCCGCCGACGAGGTAGAGCGGGCCGTTGATCACGCCGTTGCTGGGGGCGCGGTCAGCGCGCAGCTCGGTCTGCAGCTGCTCGTTCCCGTCGATGCGGTCCAGCACGGCCGCCGCCGTCAGCAGCTTGAGGTTGGAGGCGGGCAGCAACGACTGCGTCTCGGCCTGCGAGTAGATCCTGTGCGCGCCGCGCTGCGCGACGAGGCACGTCTGCGACTTGGCCCCACCCAGGGCGGGGTCGGCCAACGTGTCAGCCAGCCGCTGCGACAGTCGCCCGTCGCCGACGGTCCCCACCAGCAGGTCGGCCACGCGTCGGGCCGACAGCACCGGCGTGCGAGCGCGCGCAGCCGCGATGGGATGGAGCGCACGCGAATCATGTTCGTGGGCACGGAACGCGAAGAACCCCAGCACCACGATCGCGCTGGCCACGAGCGCGGGCGTCGCCCGCGCCTTCAGCAGTCGCATCGATCAGGCGCGCTCGGAGTGCAGGTAGGTTGACGTGGCGCGGGCCACCACCCGTCCCTCGTCGTCGACCACCTCAGCCTCGACGAAGGCGGCCCGCTTGCCGCCCGACACCACTTCGGCGGTGCACGTGAGCGTGCTGCCGATCTTGGCCGGACGAAAGAAGCTGATCTTCATCTCGGCGTTGGCCGAGAACACCTTGCGCTCGCGCGCGAACGTCACCGAGGCCGCGCCCATGGCCGAGTCGGCAAAGGCGGCGAGGAAGCCGCCCTGCACGATCCCGGTGGGGTTGGAGAAGCGCTCATCCGCCTTCATCTGCCACACCGTGCGCCCCGGCTGCGACTTGTCGATGCACACCATGCCCAACGTGAGATCGCAGGCGGGCGGGACTTGCACCCGGGTGTCAGTGGGAGGCACGGCGCAGCAGGTTAGGTGAGGGCTACGGCTCGAGGGCAGCGCGGAAGAAGGCGCGCACGTGGTCGAGACGCTCGGCCAAGGCTTCCGGGGCGAGAGGGTCGCGGCCGAGCAGCGACTCGACCATCGAGACGTCGGTGAAGTAGCTGATGAGCGCGCCGTAACCGGTGACGAGCAGCTGCACGGGGTCGTGACGCCGGAACCGGCCTGCGTCCATCTCCTTCTCGAAGAAGCCGGCGGCCCGCTCGACCAGCGGCTTGAGGGTCGCCCCGAAGCTGGCGGTGAAGGTGCTGTTCTCGTCGAGCGCCTCGCGCCGGACCAGGCGCAGGAAGTCGGGGTTCTCGGCGAAGAAGTCGAACGCGGCGCTGAGCACGTGGTCGACCTGGGCCCAGCCGTCGGTCGGCGCTTCGATCGCCTCGGCCACACGACGGAACCAGTCGATCAGGTGGGAGTCGAGGACCTCCTTGTACAGCACCTCCTTGGACGCGAAGTGGTGCAGGAGGCTGGGGCGCCGGATGCCGACGGCGTCGGCGATTTCGTTCAGGGACGTGCCCTCGTAGCCGTGGGCTGCAAAACGGCGCAGGGCCTCGGTGAGGATTTGGTCGCGGGTCGACGACGAGGGGGAGACGGTGGCGGCCACCGGGTCCCAGGCTACTGGCGCCTGCCTGGTTACGACCCGGACCCGTAGCGTGGCCGCCGATGCCCACGATTGCCGCGCGCTGCGTCGTGACGCCTGCGGGCGTGCTCGAAAACGCCCGCGTCGACGTCGGGGGCGACTCGATCACCGCCGTCGAGCAGGCGTCAGGGGTGGTGCCCGACCGCGTGCTCGTGCCCGGCTTCGTCGACCTGCAGGTGAACGGCATCGATGACATCGACGTCACCGACGCCGAGGGTGGTGATTGGGAACGTCTTGACCACCTGCTGCTCGCCCAGGGCGTGACGACGTGGTGCCCGACGCTGGTCACGATGCCGCTGCCGGGCTACGCCGCGCCCCTGGCCCGGATTGCCGCGGCAGCCCGTCGCCCCCGCGGCGGGCGACCACACATCGCCGGTGCCCATCTCGAAGGACCGTTCCTCGGCGGCGCCCCCGGCGCCCA
>JAFATL010000311.1 GCA_019243975.1 Actinomycetota bacterium
GGGCGGTGCAGGCGAAGCAGCGCCGGGCGGCGGCCGGGATGCTCGTCAGGCAGTCCGGGCAGTCCTTTTTGGGTGCCTCGGGGTCGGGCTGCTTGGCGTAGCGGGCCATGAGCACGTTGACCGGCTTCACCACGAAGAGGAACACCGCCGCCGCGATCGACAGGAAGGTGATGACCTGGTTGATGAAGTCACCGAGGAAGAAGCGGCTGTGGTGAATGGTGAAGCCCATGTTCGAGAAGTCGGGCTTGCCGAAGATGGCGGCGACGATCGGCGTGAGCAAGTCCTTCACCAGCGCGTTGACGACGGCACCGAAGGCGGCGCCGATCACGACGGCGACAGCCAGGTCGATCACGTTGCCCCGCAGCACGAACGCCTTGAACTCCTGGAGCAGGCCCTTTGGGTTCACGTTCCGCCTCCTTGTTGGACGAGGCCCTGATCGTATGAGCCGAGGTCCGCATCGCAAGTCCTGACGGGTCGTCAGATATTGCTTAGGATGGAACCAGCCTCACAGGAGCGGCCCATGGACCTCCCCAAGATCATCAGCGTCGACGACCACGTGGTGGAGCCCCCGCACGTGTGGCAGACGTGGTTGCCCGAGAAGCACCGGGAGAAGGGCCCACGGGTCGAGCGCAAGAAGTGGGGTGACTTCAAGCTCACGCCCGGCGCCAAGTACGAGATGGCGGAGGACCCCGACGGCTTGTGGGGCGATGCTTGGTACTACGAGGACCGACTCGTCTACGTGCACAAGCGCTTCGTCGCCATCCCGCAGGCATCGACGATCGACACCGCTGACGGCGTGCAGTTCGACCGCTCGCAGATGATCATGAAGGCGCTCACCTACGACGACATGCGCCCGGGTTGTTGGGACCGCGACGCCCGCATCAAGGACATGGAGCTCAACTGGGTCGACGGGTCGCTGCCGTTCCCGACGTTCCCCCGGTTCTGCGGCCAGACGTTCTACGAGGGTGAGGACAAGGAGCTCGGCCTGGCGTGCGTGCGCGCCTACAACGACTGGATGGTCGAGGAGTGGTGCGGGCCGTCGGGTGGCATGAACATCCCGCTGTGCCTCATCCCCCTGTGGGACGTCGACGCGGCGGCGGCGGAGACGCAGCGCAACGCCGATCGCGGCGTGCGCGCCATCTGCTTCAGTGAGCTGCCCCACCACCTGAAGCTGCCCACGATCCACACCGGGTACTGGGACCCGCTGCTGCGCGTGTGCAACGACACGGGCGTGACGATCTGCATGCACATCGGGTCGTCGTCGACCAGTCCCGCCGCATCACCCGACGCGCCGGCTGGTGTGGGCGGCACGCTGGCCTTCAACAACTCGATGGCGTCGATGGCCGACTGGCTGTTCTCGGCCAAGCTCATCGAGTTCCCCAAGCTGAAGTTGGCCTACTCCGAGGGCCAGATCGGCTGGATCCCCTACGCGCTCGAACGCGCCGACACGGTGTGGGAGCAGCACGACAGCTGGCAGCACTCGAAGGAACGCATCCCCGAGCCGCCGTCCACCTACTACTACGGCCGCATCTACGGCTGCTTCACCGCCGACCACCACGGCCTGCACTCGCTCGAGGAGGTCGGCCCCGACAACATCTGCTTCGAGACCGACTACCCCCACACCGACACCACGTGGCCCGACTCGAAGCAGTACGTCGAGAAGCTGCTGTCGGGCTTCGACGACGAGATCGCCTACAAGGTGCTGCGCGGCAACGCCATCAAGATGCTGGAGCTCGACCGCACCTAGACCCCCCCCGTCGAACTGACAGGTGAAACGGGACCTATAGGGCCCGTTTCACCTGTCAGTTCGACGGGTTAGTCGGCAGACAGCGCGTCGATGGCGGCGCGGATGCGGGCGGCGACCTCGTCGACCGTGCCCACGCCGTCGACCTCGGTGAGGATGCCGCGCTGGCGGTAGAACTCGAGCAGCGGCTTGGTGCTCTCCTCGTAGACGAGCTGGCGGCGGTGGACGGTCTCCTCGGTGTCGTCGGCCCGTCCGTGCTGCTCGCCCCGAGCGAGCATCCGCCGCACGAGCTCGTCCTCGGGGACGACCAGTGACACGACTGCGTTGAACGTGCGGTTGTTGGCCTGGCCCCAGTCGTACGCGAGCTGAGCTTGCTCGAGCGTGCGGGGGAAGCCGTCGAGCACGAACCCGTCGAGCGGCGTGTCGCCCGCGACCGCTTGGCCGACGAGCTGGTTGACCACCTCGTCGGGCACCAGCTCGCCCTTCTCCATGTAGGCCTGCGCCTGCTTCCCGATGTCGGTGCCTTCAGCCACGTGCCGGCGCAGCATGTCGCCCGTCGCCAAGTGCGGCACGCCGCGCTCCTTCGCCAGCAACTCGCCCTGGGTGCCCTTACCGGCACCGGGCGGGGCGAGGAGGAGAGCCCGCAGCACCCGGGCAGGTTAGAGCTACCCGCGCCCCCAGGCCGAACCGGGAAGGTGGCGGGTTAGTCGGTGGTGCGGGCGCGGTAGCGGCGGAGGGCGGCGGGGACGACCAGGGCGAGGATGAGCAGGCAGGCGCCGTAGGCGGCGGCCACGGGGTGGTCGAGGGGCCAGGTGTGCTTGGTGATCGGGGTGACGGGGTTGCCGAACAGTTCGCGAATGGCGCTGACCACCACGCTGATGGGGTTCCACGACGCCACCCACTGCAGGGCCGACGGCAGCGACACGATCGGCACGAACGCGTTGCTGAGGAACGTGAGCGGGAACACGGCCGTGAAGGCGATGCCCATCACCGCGTCGGGGGAGCGCACCATCAACCCGATCCACGTGCCGAGCCAGACCATGGCGGACGCGAACAGCAAGAGCAGCAGCAGCGCGGCGCCGACGTGCGTCACTGCCGTGTGGGTGCGCCAGCCGACGATCAGGCCCGCACCGAGCAGGATCACGATCGACAGGCCCAACCCGGCCATCTCCGAGAGGTAGTGGCCGGACAGGTACGCGGACCGCACCGTCGGCAGCGAGCGGAAGCGGTCGATCACGCCCTCGGTGAGGTCGGTCGCGATCGTCGTGGCCGGGCCCACCATGCCGAACCCGAGCGACTGCACCAGGATGCCGCCGATGATGTACTCGCGGTAGCTGCCGCCGGCGACGTGGATGGCGCCGCCGAACACGTACGAGAACAGCAGCACGAACATCAGCGGCTGCATGGTGACGTCGAGCAGCTTCTCGGGGATCTGGCGGATGTGCTCGATGTTGCGGAGGGCGAAAACGGAGGTCTCGCTCCACCACGCCCGCAGGCGATTGGTATGGGCGGGTGTGAACACGCCGGTCGTGGGCGCGGTCGTGACGGTCATGCCGGCACCTCCTCGAGGGCGTCGTGCTGAACGGTGTCGGTGAGGGCGAGGAACGCGTCGTCGAGCGTGGCCTCGCGCCGGTTGATGTCGACGACGTCGACACCGGCAGCATCGAGAGCGCGCATCACGTCCATCAGCCGGACGTCGGCCTGGAGCGGGATGGTGGCGAGCTTCCGCTCCTTGTCGACGGTCGCAGGCGAAGCGGCGAAGCGCCGCGTCGCGCGAGTCACGGCCGGCAGCTTGCGCGCCGACTCGACCTCCACGTCGATGCGGTGCTGGCCGATCCGGGCCTTGAGCTCCGCCGGCGTGCCGTGGGCGACCTCACGGCCGTGGTCGAGCACGACGATGTCGTCGGCCAGCCGGTCGGCCTCGTCGAGGTACTGGGTGGTGAGGATGGCGGTTGTGCCGTCGCGCACGAGGTCGCGGATCATCTCCCACAGGTCGGTGCGGCTGCGCGGGTCGAGGCCCGTCGTCGGCTCGTCGAGGAACAAGACCTGCGGCGACGCGACGAGCGAGGCGGCCAGGTCGAGCCGTCGGCGCATGCCGCCCGAGTACGTCTTCACCAGGCGGTCGGCGGCGTCGGACAAGTCGAGGCGCTCCAGCAGCTCGTCGGCCCGCGTGATCGCAGCCGCCTTCGACAGATGGTGGAGCCGGCCGACCATCACCAGGTTCTTGCGGCCCGACATGAGCCCGTCGACAGTCGCCTGCTGGGCGGCCACGCCGATGCGCTCCCGCACAGCCATGGGGTCGGTCGCCACGTCGAAGCCGGCCACCGTCGCCGTCCCGGTGGTCGGCGTCGAAAGCGTGGTCAGGATGCGGATGGCCGTGGTCTTGCCGGCGCCGTTGTGGCCGAGCAGCCCGAGGATGGTGCCCGGCGCCACCTCGAGGTCGAGATCGCGCAGGGCCCACAAGTCGCCGAAGCGCTTGCCGATCCCGCAGGCCGACACGCCGAGACCGTCATCGCGTGAGTGTGGAGTCGTATGCTGTACTGCGATGTCGTACATAGTACGGACAGTAGCGGTACACTGTACGAAATGACAAGGGGACAACCGTCACACCTCGGCGACGGGCCGAGGGGCAAGGCCATCCGCGAGAAGGTGGCCAAGAAGGTGGCGGCCACCCTCGAGAAGGAAGCGGCGCGGCAGGAGCGCTACGCCCACCAGGCGGCCAAAGCGGCCGAGGCCCTCGACCGCATCGAGTCGCGGCTCAGCTCGCTCGACGTGTGGCTGCGCCACGAGCCCGCCAGCCGCCGACCCCGGTTCACGCGCGACGAGATCGCCGCCACCGCCATCCGTATCGCCGACGCCGAGGGCTTCGACGCCGTGTCGATGCGCCGGTTGGCGGCCGAGCTCGACGCCGGCACGATGACGCTCTACCACTACATCCAGACCAAAGACGAGCTGCTCACCCTCGTCACCGACGCGGTGATGGCCGAGGTCGTGATCCCCGACGACGTGGAGATGCCGTCGGACTGGCGGGAGGCCATCACCATGGTCGCCAGCCGTTCCCTGGCCGCCATGCGGCGCCACCCCTGGTTCATGAGCATCGCCGACGACCCGCCGCTGGGGCCGAACAGCGTCCGCCACATCGACCAGACGTTGCAGGCGGTGTCGTCGTTGCCGATCTCGCTGGCGGAGAAGTTCGAGATCGTGATGGCGGTCGACGAGTACGCGTTCGGCTTCGCCATGAGCGAGCGCAGCCACGCCAACGCACCCGACTGGCCGCGCGCCGACATGGTGGCCTACGTCGACGGATTGGTGCGCTCGGGCAACTACCCGCAGCTGCAGGCGCTCTCCGAAGAGCTGGGGCTGGAACCCATGTGGACGCAGGTCAACGCGTGTGTGCGCGACCCCGACCGCTTCGCTCGTTGCCTGGCCCGGTTGCTCGAGGGTATCGAGATCGACCTGCAGGCCCGGGGCGTGAAGACGGGCTGACTCAGCCCAACGCCTGCAGCACCAGCAGCACGGCCATGCCAACGACGAGGGTGAGGGTGGTGCTCTTGGTTCGCCAGGCCACGACGGCGGCGACGATGCCGGCGTAGAGGCGGGCCTGGGTGAGGTCGATGTGGCCGGCGGGACGGAGCAGCGCCGGGATGGCCAGCGACGCGAGGGCGGCGGGCGGGATCTGCCGCAGCACGCGCTGCGCGAACGGCGGCACCGTTGCCATCCGCTTGGCGAACACGAGGAACGACGCGCGCATGGCGTAGGTACCCGCGGCCGCCAGCAGGATCGTCACCCACGCTCTGCTCATGGCTGCGCCTCCCGCCCTTCGGCCAGGGCGCCGGCGGCGATGCCGACCACGGCCCCGACGAGGATCGACAGCGAATGCGCACCGAGCTCGGCGGACAGCACGGCGGCGCCACCGCCGCCGATGGCCGCAATGGCGGCCGGGCGCGACGTGATGGTCGGCATGAGCAGGGCGAGAAAGACGAGCGGGATGGAGAAGTCGAGGGGCACGCTCTTGGGGATGGCGTTGCCGATGAGCGCGCCGGCGATCGTCGCCACCTGCCAGACGATCCACAGCGTGGCCGCGCCGCCCAGATAGAAGCGGTAACGACCGGCGCGGTCGTCGGGTGCCTTCTCCCAACGGGCGATCGACGCCGCGTACGCCTGGTCGGTGAGGCCGTACGCCGCGAACAGCCGCTTGGGCAGCTTCTCGTGTGCCAGGTACGGCGCGATCGACGCGGTGTAGAGCAACAGGCGCAGGTTGACCGTCCAGGCGGCCGCCGCCGCCACCAACGCCGACGCGCCGCCGGCCAGCGCCTGCACGGCCGCCAGCTGGGACGCCCCCGCGAACACGATGACCGAGAAACCGACCGCGGCCGGTGTCCCGTAGCCGTGCGCCACCGTTGTCGCACCGAACGCCAGCCCGAACGGCACCACGCCGATGGCCATCGGCGCCACCGCAGCTGCCCCGTCCCGGGCTTCGGACAGGGACATCGGTCGATGATGGCTCAGCGGCGAGCAGTACGGCGCGCCATGAGCGCGCCGATGGCCCCGATGCCGACGCCGGCGATGGCACCGCCGATGCCCCGCGTGCGCGACTTCTCGGGCAGGCGGTCGTGGTTGGCGATGCCGCCGACCAGGTCGGCCAGGTCGGCACCCGCGGAGGCGAGGAACCAGCCCGACGTCGTCGGGTCGCCCTGCCAACCGGCGCGCAGGAGCATCCCGCCCACCAGCGCGTCGCGGTAACCCATCGACCGCAGCAGCAACGACGCGGTGGCGCTCTCGTCGGGCGTGCCACCCCACAGCACGTTGGCCTTCTCTGGCGCGATGAGGAACGACACGCCCGACGCCATGCGCAGCGCGCCCGCGGCGATCGCCATGCGGTTGCGCCCGCTCACGGGCCCGCGATCTTGCGGACGATGGCCTCGCGTGTGCGATCGGGCAGCAGGCGCACCAAGGCGCTCTGCACGCGTGCGTCGGTACCGACGAGGTATCGCGTGCGCGGCTTGCGTGCGAACAACGCGTGGTCGACGGCCTGGGCGACCTTCTCGGGACCGACGCCGTTCTTGTCTTGCATGTCGATGCCTTTGCGGATGCCGGCGATGTGATCGGCGTAAAGACGCTTGCCTTCGTCGGGCAGATCACGGTCGAGACGGTCGGCGGTGTCACGACCCTTGTCCC
>JAFATL010000324.1 GCA_019243975.1 Actinomycetota bacterium
CTGCTGCAGTTCGTCGGCATCTCGGCGCGGGCCGGCGACTTCGCCCGCAACCTCCCCTACGGCGACCAGCGCCGGCTCGAGATCGCCCGCGCCATCGCCACGGGGCCGAGCGTGTTGCTGCTCGACGAACCAGCGGCCGGCATGAACCCGTCCGAGAAGCGTGCCCTCGTCACCCTCATTCGCAAGATCCGCGACTCGGGCCTCACCGTCGTGCTCATCGAGCACGACATGGGGTTGGTGATGGGGCTGTGCGACCGGGTGGCCGTCCTCGACTTCGGCAAGAAGATCGCCGAAGGGCTGCCCAACGAGATCCAGAACGACTCGCGCGTGATCGAGGCCTACCTGGGAGCGCCCACCGGTGCTGCTTGAGCTCGACGACCTCCGCGTCCACTACGGCAAGGTGGAGGCGCTCAAAGGCATCTCGTGCACCGTCGACGCGGGCGAGATCGTCACGCTCATCGGCGCCAACGGCGCGGGCAAGACGACCACGCTGAAGACGATCTCGGGCGTGCGACCGGTCACATCGGGGCGGATCCTTTTCGACGGCGAAGAGATCAACGACGTGCCGCCCCACCGCCGGGTCGAGATGGGCATCTGCCAGGCGCCGGAAGGCCGCGGCATCTTCCCCGGCATGACCATCATCGAGAACCTCGAGATGGGTGCCTACGCGCGTACCGACCGTCGCAAGGGCGGCCTCGAGGGCGACTACGAACGGGTCTTCCAGCTGTTCCCGCGTCTCGCGGAGCGGCGCAAGCAGCAGGGCGGCACGCTGTCGGGCGGCGAGCAGCAGATGCTCGCCATCGGACGGGCGCTGATGGCCCGGCCCAAGCTCCTGCTGCTCGACGAGCCGTCGATGGGCCTGTCGCCGATCTTCGTCAACCAGATCTTCAAGATCATCACCGAGATCAACCAGCAGGGCACCACGGTGCTGTTGGTCGAGCAGAACGCGGCCCAAGCCCTGCAGCTGGCCCGCCGGGCCTACGTGGTGGAGACGGGCCTGGTGGTGAAGGCGGCGCCCGCCGCCGAGCTGCTGGCCGACGAGGACGTGAAGCGGGCCTACCTCGGCGGCGACGTCACGCGGTAGACCGTCGATCTGACTTCACCTCGTCCGATCTCACGAAAGCAGGCGCCCGGTCGTTCTCCTGCCGTGGACCTGCCCCCCTTCCAGGAGCTGATCGACGCACACGCCACCACGATCTACCGGTTTCTCGCCGCCCGGGTGGGCTTCGTGGACGCCGACGACTGCTTCCAGGAGACCTACCTGGCGGCCCTGCGGGCGTATCCCGAGCTGCGGGACGGGTCGAACCTACGGGCCTGGTTGCTGACGATCGCGCACAACAAGGCGATCGACAGCCAGCGGGCGACCGGTCGCCGTCCCAAGCCCGTGGCCACGGTGCCCGACACGGCGGTGGAGCAGCCGCCCCTCAAGGAGCGGGCGCTGTGGGCGCTGGTCGGAGACCTGCCGGTGAAGCAGCGCGATGCGGTGCTGCACCGGTTCGTGGCCGACCTGCCGTACGCCGACGTCGGCACGGCGATGGGTTGCAGTGAAGACGCGGCCCGCCGCAGCGTCTTCGAAGGCGTGAAGAAGTTGCGGGAGCTGAAGGAGAAGTTGGCATGACACGAGAGCCGCGGGGGAGCCGCGAACTGGAGGATCTGATGACCGCAGCCGTGCAGCGCGCCACCGCCGACTTCGCCCGCCGGGCCGAAGCCGAGGAACTGGTCGACGTCGCTTACGCCAGCGTCGACACGCCGTTCGGGCCGATGCTCACGGCTGTCACCGACCAAGGCCTGGTCACCGTCGTCATCGACGGCGACGACGAGAGCCACCTCGATCGCATCGCGCGGGAGATCTCGCCGCGCATCCTCGAGAACCCGTCGCGCCTCGACCGCGTCCGCCGCGAGCTCGACGAGTACTTCGAAGGCAAGCGCACCGACTTCGACGTGCCCGTCGACTGGCGCCTCATCAAGGGCTTCAGCCTCAAGGTGCTGCAGGCCACCGCCGCCATCCCCTACGGCCGGGTGTCGACCTACAAGGACATGGCCATCCAGGCCGGCAGCCCCAAGGCCTCCCGCGCCGCCGGTAACGCCCTCGGCTCCAACCCCATCCCCATCGTCGTCCCCTGCCACCGGGTCCTCCACAGCGGCGGCGGCCTCGGCGGCTACGGCGGCGGCCTCCCGATGAAGAAGTTCCTCCTCGAACTGGAGGGGTCGCTCTAAATCAGCCGACGGAGCCGGCGGTGCAGCGGCGGGAGAGCTCGACGGCGAGGGCCAGGTCCTCGCGGCGGGTCATGCAGCGGACGAGGGGGCGGAGCTCCTGAACGATGGCGTCGACTTCCGACGGGGTCGGGTCCCACTGGCGCAAACGCTCGGTCATCTCCGCGCTCCTCGTTTCCATCTCGGCTCTTGATCGGCACGACCTGGCGCCCGGCCGAGCACACGCGGCCGAAATGAGTCGGACGCCCTACAGGCGGGACATGACCTCGTCGACGCCGGCGATCATGCCGGTGACGAAGGGGCCGAACTCTGCGTAGGTGGCCGACGCCTCGTCGAAGCGCATGGTGTAGACGACGTCTTTGAGGTCGTCGGGGTGCGCAGCGAACAGGGTGACGCCCCACTCCCAATCGTCGATGCCGGTCGACGCGGTGATGAGCTGCACGACGCGGCCGGAGAACGTGCGGCCGACCTTGCCGTGGCCCTGCATCAGCGCCTCGCGCTCCTCGTAGGGCAGCGCGTACCAGTTCTGCTCGACGTTGCGCCGCTTCGACATCGGATAGAAGCAGATGGCGTACTTGTCGTCGGGCGGCAGCTGCGGGTACAGCCGGGGCCGCTTCATGCCCTCCGTCAGGTGCTGCGCGTACTCCGACACCTCAGTCACGGACACGAACGAATCAACGACGTCGAGGCCGGCCGCCTGCAACGCCGATTGAAGGTTGCGCAGCTTCCACAAATCGTCGCCCAACGTCATGAAGCCGACGTCGGCCTTGTGCCCGAGCACCGCGAACGTCACGACCTGCACGTCGGCGGTTTGCGCCGCCTTCACCGCCGCCGCCACTGCCTCGCGGTCGGCGCCCGCCGGCACCTTGCAGAACAGGTGCACCACGGCGAGGCCGGTGCTCGGTACAACGGGTTCCGTCACAGACCTCATTCTACGTTTGGCATCGCGGCGCCCCAGTCGCCAGGATGAACGGGTGCGGCGGCGAGTCCCGATGTTCGCCCTTCTCGCGGCCGCGCTGGCCGGCGGCTGGGTTCTGCCCGCGCCGAGCCACGCGGCCGTGCCGGTGCTGGTGATCAACGGGCGCGGCTTCGGCCACGGCGTGGGCATGGCGCAGGACGGCGCCCTGGCCATGGGCAAGGCGGGCCAGAGCACCAACCAGATCCTCGGTGCGTTCTATCCGGGCACGGGCCTGGCCAAGGGATCCGGCACCGTGCGGGTCGGCGTGCTCTCACCTCAGGCCGGCAGCGTGGTGCTGGCGTTCCCCAACGGCGGCCAAGTGCGCGACAACCTCGACGGCGCCCAGTCGCCGGGCTTCCCCATCGAGGTGTCGCCCGGCGGCAGCGTGAGCGTCGGCTACGACGGCAGCCGCTACATCGCCCGCCCGCTCAGCGGCGCGCAGATGAACGCGTCCAGCGCGGCGGCGTCGAGCGCGACACCTGAAGCGGGCCCACGGGCCACCATCATCAACGCCGACGCGGCCGCGCCGGAGACGACCACGACGACCAGCAGCACCAGTACGACGCTGCCCCCACCGACGATCCTGCCCGGGCCCTCGACGACGCTGTCGCCGTCGACATCGACGACGTCGACCATCCCGGCAGGCGGCGTGAGTCCGGGGCCGTCGAGTGGCACGTCGTCGTCACGTCCCCTGTGGGCGGTACCGGGCGGGGGCAGCACCGTGACGGTCACCATGCGGGGCCGCACCTACCGCGGCCTGATCGAGACCGTCGGCGTGCCCGGCACGGGCGTCCGTCTCGTCAACCAGGTCGACGTCGAGACGTACCTCAAGGGCATGGGCGAGGTGCGCAACCCCAGCTGGCCGGCGGCGTCGCTGCGGGCCCAGGCCATCGCCGCCCGCACCTACGCGCTGCGGGCCATGCAGACCGCCGGCGAGCTGTGCGACGACGAGCGCTGCCAGGTCTACATCGGCGCGGGCGCCGAGTACGGGGCCATGAACAAAGCCGTGAACGACAGCAGCCGACAGGTCGTGGTGTTCGGCCGCAGCCTGGCGTCGACGGTCTACTCCGCCAACGGCGGTGGCCACTCCGCCAGCCGGGAGGAGGGCTTCGGCACCGACAGCCAGGGCTACCCGTACCTGCGCCCAGCGCCGTACCTCACCAACGACCCGTCGCCGTGGAACATCGAGGTGGCGATGAGCGACGTCGCCGCCCGCTTCGGCTATCACGGCACGCTCACCAACGTCGCCGTGCAGCAGGCCGGCCCCTCGGGCCGCGCCCTGCAGATCGTGCTCGATGGCAGCTCGGGCCCGAAGGCGGTCGCGGGCCGGTCCTTCGCCGCCAGCCTGGGCCTCAAGTCGACGCTCTTCACCCTCAAGGCGTCCTCCGCCGACACCGCCCCGCCGCCGCCCGCCGCCGGCGGCGCCCTGCAGGGGCTACCAGAGGAGGCCGCTGCCGCCGAGGGGACCGCGGCTCCCGACCCGGCCGCCGCCAGCGCCGCCGTTCCCACCGCCACCCATGCGGGGGTGTCCACCGAACCGCTGCGTCACGACGGCGGCGCGTCGAACTGGTGGCTGTTCGTGGTGCTCGGCGTGGTGCTGAACCTGGGCGCCGCCGGCGCAGTCGTGCGCCGGCGCTTCAGCGGGACGGCGGCGGAGCCGCGGTGGTCCCACTCGGCTGAGCGCTCCCCGCGTAACGCTGATGCACCTGCTCGCAAAAAGTGGCGCAGAGGTCCGCGAATCCGCGACTTCTGATCTCCAGCAGGTTCTCGGCGTTGAACTCGCCCGAGTGCGAGCAGTTGTACGACCCCGTCAGCACCACGTCGTCGCACACCACCACCTTGGCGTGCATGTAGTTGTGGGGCGGGGGCGCTTGGAACGGCTGCGACGGCTTCTCGGCCAGCACGCCCGCCGCTCGCACCTTCTCGTACAGCGGGCCCTTCCACTCGGCCCGGCCGTCCGCCTTCCACTGCTTCAACGCCTCTGACATCTGCGGGCCGTCGACGGTGACGAGCGTGTTGCAGCGGTGGTCGTCGAGCACCTCGACCAGCGTGCCCAGGATGGGGCCGGACGTCAGCACCGGCGAGCAGATGCGAATGCGTTCGCGCGCGTTGCCGATGTGCGTCGCCACCAGCTGGCCCATGGCCCGGCCCCGGCCGGGCGAGAACAACGCCCGCACCGCCAACGGTTCGCCGTTGAAGGTCATGTCGGCCGGTGCGTCGTCGAAGGTGCCGGTACCCAGCACGTGCTGCTTGGTCCACAGCTGTTCGAAATCCTGCGTGTAGGCGGCCGCCAGGTCCGACGACGGCATGACCACGATCACGTTCTCCATGCGCGTCCACGCGTCGTCGGTCCAGTTGGTCGAGCCCGTCCACACCGTGTCGCCGTCGCGCACCACGTACTTGTGGTGCATGAGGTCGGGCACGCCGGGGATGGCGGTCGACGGCACGGCTGCAGCCAGGCGCTGCAACAGCGACGGCATCGCCGGCGGCGGCGGTACCGGCACGGACTTGCGGTGCTCGTCGTTGTAGACCGCCCGCACCCGCACGCCGCGCGCCTCGGCGTCGTCGAGCGCCTTCACCAACGCGTCGCCGAGGTTGCCCTCCATGTGGGCGTCGTAGATGGCGAGGTCGAGAGAGGTGCGCGCCTCGCCCAGAAAAGCGACCAGCCGGTCGAGCGTCTGCCCGACCGGCTGGCCTCCATCTGTCAGAAAATGCAGCTCCGGCTCAGCGATGCCCGGAGCCTACGCGGAGCGGATGAGAAGTCCTCCACGTCGCTTGTCGGACTAGAAGTCCTCCATCCCACCGCCGGGCATGGCGGGGGCGTCCTTCTCGGGCTTGTCGACGATGACGGCCTCGGTGGTGAGGAACAGCGCCGCAATCGACGCTGCGTTCTGCAGGGCCGACGTGGTCACCTTGGTGGCGTCGGTGATGCCGGCCTTGATCATGTCCTCGTACTCGCCGGTGGCGGCATTGAAGCCCTCGGTGGCGTTCTTGAGCACCCGCACCTTCTCGACGACCACGCCGCCCTCGAGGCCGGCGTTGACGGCGATCTGCTTGAGGGGCTCCTCGGCGGCCCGGGCCACGATGCGGGCACCGGTGGCCTCGTCGCCCTCGAGCTTCTCGGCCCGGTCGAGGATGCGGGCTTGCGCACGCAGCAGGGCCACGCCACCGCCGGGCACGACACCGTCTTCGACGGCTGCCTTGGTGGTGCTGACGGCGTCCTCGATGCGGTGCTTCTTCTCCTTGAGCTCCACCTCGGTGGCGGCGCCGACCTTGATCACCGCGACGCCGCCCGACAGCTTGGCCAGGCGCTCCTGCAGCTTCTCCCGGTCGTAGTCGGAGTCGGTGTTCTCGATCTCGGCCTTGATCTGGTTGATGCGGCCCTTCACGTCGGCCTCGGCACCGGCGCCCTCGATGAGGGTGGTCTCGTCCTTGGTGACGACGATCTTGCGGGCCTTGCCGAGCATGTCGAGGGTGACGTTCTCGAGCTTGAGACCGACCTCTTCGGTGATGACCTGGCCACCGCTGAGGATGGCCATGTCCTGCAGCATCGCCTTGCGGCGCTCACCGAAGCCGGGGGCCTTGACCGCCGTGCTCTTGAACGTGCCGCGGATCTTGTTGACGACCAGGGTGGCCAGCGCCTCGCCCTCGACGTCTTCGGCGATGACGACCAGCGGGCGGCCGCTCTGCATGACCTTCTCGAGCACCGGCAGCAGGTCGCGCACGGCGGATATCTTCGAGCCGACGAGCAGCAGGTACGGGTCGTCGAGGACGGCCTCCATGCGCTCGGGGTCGGTCACGAAGTAGGGCGAGATGTAGCCCTTGTCGAAGCGCATGCCCTCGACCAGGTCCATCTCCATGCCGAAGGTCTGCGACTCCTCGACGGTGATGACGCCGTCCTTGCCCACCTTGTCGATGGCGTCGGCGATCATGGCGCCGATCTC
>JAFATL010000526.1 GCA_019243975.1 Actinomycetota bacterium
CGCGCAGGTCGGCGTAGGGCGCCAGCACGGTGCGCACGTGCTGGTGCGCCTTCTGCACGTGACGGAGGTGGCACGGGTCCTGTATCGCGATCGGGTACGGCAGCCGCCGAGCTGCCGGCGGCAGTCTCTCCATCCGCGTCGCCAACCACTCGTGCACGTCGAACACCCGCGCCGCGAACGTCGCCGCCTCAGGCGTGCCCAGCAGGTGGGCGTAGTCCTTAAGGGCAGCGCCGCACCCCGCCGAGTCGACCACGATCGGCGCATCGCCGGGCATCGACGCCATCACCGGCTGGGCCAACGCGCGCGCTTCGTCGGTCAGGCCCGCGTGCGTGTGCAGGGCCCCGCAGCAGTCGCCACCCGCGCCGGGCAGGGCCACGCCCGCTCCTGTTGCCTCCAGCACCCGCTGGACAGCCGCGTGGGTCGAGCGCATCCACGCGTCCATGACGCAGCCCGTGAACAACCACACGTCGGTGCCGCTCGCGTGCAGCTTCGGTTGCCGCAGCGGCAGGGGCGGCAGCCCGAACCGTTTGGGAACCAGGTGCAGGCGCTGCGCGGCGGCGAGGCCGGTACTGCCCGCCAGCAAGAGCCGGTGGCGGCCGAGGGCGCGATAGCCGAGCCGGCGCCACCATGGCTGGTACCGCGTCTGCGCGGCCAAGGTGTGGCGCGTCCCCTCCATGAGCCGGCCGAAGGGCACCGACGACGGGCACGCCACTTCGCACGCCCGGCACTGCACGCACAGATCCATGAACTCGGTGAACGAGCCGGTGACGTCGGCCCCCTTCCACTGCACGGCCCGCATGGCGGCGATGCGACCGCGCGGTGACGCCGACTCCAACCCGGTGACGCGATACGTCGGGCAGTGCGGCAGGCAGAGCCCGCACGCCACGCACGCCGCCAGCTCGTCTTCGTCGACCTGCAGGTGGGTCACGCGGCGACGCTCCGGCCCGGGTTGAGGCGACCCTCGGGGTCGAAGGTCGCCTTGATCCGTTGGTTGAGCTCGGCCACCACCGGATCGAGCTGTCGCACCGGTGCCGGCCGGTCGGTGTGCACGATGCCGACGCCGACCTCGGCGACGAACGTGCCGGTCAGGCCGCGGAGCTCGGCCGGGCGCATCGACACCCGCCCGCCCGTCGGCAGCGCCGGCGGGCCGTCAGCGTCGGCCCACGACCCCGGCAGTCCCCCCACCTCGGCGCGCACGTCGCCGGCGTGGCCTTCGAGCAGCACCCAGGTGCTCGTGCCGTCCCACAGGATCGACGACGGGCGATGGAGCCGGCGGCGCACCTCGAACGGGTCGGCGCCCGCCTGGGTGAACCAGGCCGACACCGCCGGCCGCGGGACAACGCGCAGCACCACCTGGGCCAGCAGGCCGACGGTGCCGAGCGATCCGACGAGGAGACGGCACAAGTCGAACCCGCTCACGTTCTTGACGACGGGACCGCCCGCCTTGACCAGCCGGCCGTGGGCCGACACGAACCGCGCCTCGAGCAACGTGTCGCGCACCGGCCCGAGGCGCAGCCGGCGCAGGCCGCTGTGCCCCACCGCCAGCACGCCACCCACGGTCGCGCCGGGCCAGTCGGGCAGGGCGACCGTCTGGCCGTGCTCGCCCAGGGCAGCGTCGAGGTCGGCCACCGTCGTGCCCGCCCCGCACCGCACCACCATCTCGGCGGGTTCGTAGGCGGCGATGCCGGCGGGAGCCCGCACTTCACGCGTGCCCGGCGCCGGTGCGCCGCCGACCTCCCACTGGGTACGACCGCCCACCACCGCGACCGGACCCTCGCTCCCTACCTCGGCCGCGAACGCGTCGAGCGCCGTCAGATCCACGCGCCCTCCGGCACCTGCTGCAGGTCGCCACATCGCGACCCAGCCGGCAGCACCTTGTAGGGGTTGCACATGCCACCGGGGTCGAACACCTCGCGGAGGCGGGCCTGGGCGTCGAGGTCGTCGGGACCGAAGATCAACCCCATGTAGTCGCGCTTCTCCAACCCGATGCCGTGCTCACCCGAGAGCACACCGCCCGCATCCACGCACGCGGTGATGATCTCCTGGCCGGCGGCGAGGACGCGATCCATGACGCCGTCGATGCGGCGGTCGAAGACGATGAGCGGGTGCAGGTTGCCGTCGCCGGCGTGGAACACGTTCATCATCACCAGGTCGTAGCGGCGGGCGATGTCGTAAACCTGGCCGAGCACCTCGACCAAGCGCGTGCGGGGAACCACCGCGTCGTGCAGGTAGTAGTTGGGGGCGATGCGGGCGATGGCGCCGAACGCCGACTTTCGCCCCTTCCACAGCAGCATCCGTTCGGCGTCGTCGGCGGCCACGCGCACGGTGCGGGCGCCGTGGGCGCGCGCGATGGCGGCCACCTTGTCGGCGGCGTCGGCCACACCGTCGGCCATCCCGTCGACCTCGACGAGCAGCACGGCGGCGGCGTCCTCCGGGAACCCGGCGTGCACGTACGCCTCGACCGCCCGGGTGATCTCGGCGTCCATCATCTCCAGGGCCGCGGGCACGATGCCGGCCGCGATGATGCCGCTGACGGTCGCGGCGGCGTCGTCGACCGAGGTGAAGTCGGCCAGCATCGTGCGGATTGCCGGCGGCACCGGGGTGAGGCGCACGGCAATGCGGCTGGCGATGCCCATCGTGCCTTCGCTGCCCACGAACGCACCCCGCAGGTCGTAGCCGGCCGGTTCGGGGTCGAGGCCGCCGAGCATTGCCAGCGTGCCGTCGGGCAGGACGACCTCGATGGCGAGCACGTGCGCGCTGGTCACGCCGTAGGCGAGGCAGTGCGGCCCGCCCGAGTTGTTGGCCACGTTGCCCCCGACGGTGCAGGACTGCTGGCTGGACGGATCGGGGGCGAAGTGCAGGCCCAGCGACGCCACGGCGCGCGACAGGTCGAGGTTGAGGACGCCGGGTTGCACCCAGGCCACCCGCTCCTCCTCGTCGACCTCGAGGACTGCCGTCATCTTGGTGGTGACGATGACCACGGGCGGCACGTCGCCCGTCGGCACGGCGCCGCCGGCCAGCCCGGTGCCCGATCCCCGGGGCACGATGGGCCGGTCGTGGGCGCGCGCGATTCGCACCGCCGCCTGCAGCTCCTCGGTGGTCACCGGGAAGCACACGAGGCCTGCGATGCCGTCGAGCACCGACGCGTCGCGGCCGTACAGGCCGAGCTCGAGCGCGTCGGCGGTGACGCGGTCGGGCGCCAGCGCGGCGCGCAGCTCGTCGAGCAGTGACGATGTCACGATCACCGTTCTACCTCCGATAGCCTCCGACCGGATGGCTGCGAAGAACAACGGCGTCCCCGAGGACGCGCACGAGTGGGTGAGTTTCGAGGACCCCGACGAGGAGCGCACGTGGGTGTTCGACGTCACGTTCCTCACCAGTCCGTGGACGTGCATCTTCGGCAACGGCTGCCTCGGCGTGCTCACCGGGCCCGCCCCCGAGATGGTGCAGGGGTGCTGCTCCTACGGTGCGCATTTCACCGACAAGAAGGACGTGGCCCGGGTCGAGAAGGCGGCCAAGACCCTCACCGCCGACCAGTGGCAGTTCCGGTCGAAGGGCCTCAAGGGCGGCGTGGTCAAGACGACCAAGCAGGGCGACACCGTCAGCCGGCTGGCCGACGACGCGTGCATCTTCCTCAACCGTCCGGGGTTCCCCGGCGGCCCCGGGTGCGCGTTGCACCGGGCGGCCCTGGAGCGAGGCGAACGGCCCCTCGACCTCAAGCCCAACGTCTGCTGGCAGCTCCCGCTCCGCCGCGAGGACGCCGAGAACGACGATGGGTCGGTCACCTCGACCATCAGGCAGTGGGACCGCCACCACTGGGGCAAGGGCGGCGAGGAGTTCCACTGGTGGTGCACCGAGTCGCCCGAGGCGTTCATCGGGCACAAGCCCGTGTACGTGGAGATGCGCGACGAGCTCGTCGAGCTGGTCGGCAAGAAGCCGTACGAGATGCTGGTGCGCTACCTGGCGCCCCGCATGAACGGCGGCGCCGTCACCCTGCTCCCCCACCCTGCCCTCAAGCGCAAGCCGGTCCCGACCTGATGCCAAGATTTCGCCGATGACCGAGCGCGAGATCATCGACGACTTCGAGGACGAGCAGAACGAGATCCACGACCTGTTGCTGTCGTTGTCGCCCGACGACTGGGCGAAGCCCACGCCCTCGCCGGGCTGGGACGTCAAGGACCAGGTCTCGCATCTCGCCCACACCGAAGAGGTGGCCCACGACACGGTCACCGACGGCCCCCGCTCGCTGGCCCGGGAGACCGCCAAGTTCACCCAGCCCGCCGACTTCACCGAGGCGGGGTGCGACCAGGGCCGCACCATGACGCCCGAGGCGGTCCTCGACTGGTGGTGGCAGGCGGCCGAACGCAACCGGGCCGCCCTCCGGGCCGCCGACCGATCTGCCCGTGTCCCGTGGGGCCTCGGCATGAGCTGGAAAGCGTTCTGCACCGCCCGCCTCATGGAGCACTGGGCCCACACCCTCGACATCCGCGCCGCCGTGGGCAAGCCCGGCACCGACACCGACCGCATCCGCAACGTGGCGTGGATCGGCGCCAACGCAGTGGGCTACGCGTTCAGCTTCGCCGGCATCACCCCGCCCGAAGGGCACACGCTGCGCTTCGACCTGACGGGCCCACACGGCGACCTCTGGACCTTCGGCCCCGCCGACGCCACCGACACCATCACCGGCCCGGCCGGCCAGTGGTGCCGCGTCGCCGTCCAGCGCATGCCCGCATCGGAGGCGACGGAGCTGAAGGCCAACGGCCCGCTGGCCGAGCTCGTGCTCGCCAACGCCCGAGCTTTCCTCTAGACCTTCGTCCTCACTCGCTTCGCTCCGTTCGGACGAGCTTGAAGGAGCTCCGGGCACGCCGGCAAAGCCGGCGACCCTCCGCACTGCAACGTTCCGAATGCCGCCATCCGAAGAGAGCGCCTTCGGCGCTGAGAGCGGCCGGCGGCCGCGCAAGTCCGGCGGCCACTCTCGGCGCCGCAGGCGCCCACGCTGGATGCCGGAGGGGAAGGTTTTCAGCGCGAGGCGGAGGGGCTTTGCCCCGGAGCCGAGCACCGTTGAGCTCGCCCGAACGGAGTGAGCCGAAGGCGAACGAGTGAGCGGCGAAACGCTTTAGCGGCGGAAGCGCTGCATGCCGGGCCAGAGGGCGTCGGCGGTGGTGCGGTAGTCGTAGAGGGAGCCGCCGGGCGAACCGCGCTCGGCGGCGGCGCGGTACATGCCGTCGACGTCGTCGGGCGTGGTCTTGTCGGCGATGCCCCCGATGACGTGCACGGGCAGGTTGGCGATACCGACGTCGGCGCGCAACCGGTCGATGTTGTCGGCGGTGTAGCGGTAGGCGTCGCGGTAGCCCTGGGCCGCCGTGCGGTTGGTGAAGTAGTCCATCACCTGCCAGGCGTCGTACAGCGGGGCGATCTGCCGGTACGGGAACCCGGGCCAGTAGTTGGGGTTGATGACCTCGGTGGCCACGGGCGGCAGCACGATGGCACCGATCGGGTAGCCGGCGCCCAGTTGCTCACGCAGGGCCGTGCTCTCGGCCACCAGCCGCCGGCCCCGCTCGGCCGCGTCGCTGATCTTGGTCGACTCGATGTCGACGGCGAAGCTCTGCACGCTGAGGCGGGCGGCGGCGACCATGCGGCGCACGTCGGTCGCCTGGTCCTCGAACGTCGGCAGGTACCACGACACCACGCGGATGCCCCGCTGGCGGGCCCGGTCGAGGATCGCCTGCAGCCGCTCGGGCTCGAGCACGTCGGTCGGTGCGTCGGCGCGCGACGTCTGGATGTAGATCGTCTGCACGCCCAGGCTCGCCATGCGGTCGACGTCGGCCGGCCCCACCGACGGCTTGTTGTTGCTGTAGGTCGCGCTCCAGTCGAAGCAGTCGACCCACGCCCCCAGCCCCTCGTAGGCGGACGCGCTGCGCGGCAGCGCGGCGGCTCCCACCACCAGTCGCCTGGGCGCCGCGCTGGTTGCCGGCGTCGGTTTGCGGGGGGCGGGAGCCTTCGTGGTGGCGGTCGAGGGGGGCGGTGGCGCCGCCGTCGTGGGCACCTCAGTGGTGGTGGACGACTCCGTGGTGGTCGTGGAGGGCAGCGCCGTGCTCGACGTGGTCGCGGCGGTGGCCAGCACGTCGGACTTGTCGTGGCCCGAGCGCACCAGCACGAGGGCGATGGCGAACACGCCCACGGCCGTGGCGGCCATGGCCAGGCTCCGGCCGCGCCAGTGCGCGGGAAAGTTCCGCCGTCCTGCCCCCGGGAAGTGCACCGCTAATCCTGGTAGCCGTCCCCGTCGTCTTCGTCCTCGGTGGCCAGGCACCACGCAGCGTGATCGGCCCCCGGCGCGGCCCCGCACTCGGCGCAGGGCTCAGCCATGTTCTCGGTGGTGCGCTTGAGTTGCCGCGCTTCCTCGAAGCGCCGGTGGCGACCCTTCTTCACGTGCATGCTCCCGGGGAACTGGCGTAAGGACCCACGAATTCTACCCGCGTGGCCGCCCTACCGGGCCGGGTTCCCGGCCTAATAACGAGGCCCCGTTCGGGGCATGCCGTCGATCATGCCGAGAGACAGATAGTGCTCGTAGCCGAGCAGCGGCCTGAGCTCGGGATGAGCGTCGAGCACGGCCGGGTCGATCGAGACGAACCAGTTCTCCTGCGTGCGCAGGTAGGGCCGGCAGTAGTAGGCGAGGATGCCGAACCGGCGCTGGTCG
>JAFATL010000668.1 GCA_019243975.1 Actinomycetota bacterium
CACCTCGCACAGCGCGATCGGGGTCTGGGCCAGGTGGCCGTCGGCGAAGCGGATGGCGTGGAAGGAGTCCTTCCACCCCTGGTTGGCGATGCCCCGGTCGGAGGTGCGCTGGTACTCGACGTACCCGTCGCCGTCGGCGTCGCCGTACTCCTCGATCCACTGCATCGCCCGGTCGGCGTGGGGCAGCAACTGGTCGACGGCTTCGCGAGCCAAGCCCCAGCGGCGCAGCTCGCCGAGGAGCATCACGAACAGCGGCGTGGCGTCGGCGGTGCCGTAGTACACCTTGCCGCCGCCGAGTGATAGTGACGACGCGTCGCCGAAGCGCATCTCGTGCAGGATGCGACCGGGCTCCTCCTCGTTGCGGGGATCGACCTGCTCACCCTGGAAGCGGGCCAGCGTCTGCAGCACACCGAGGGCGAGGTCGGGGTCGACGATCAACGCCATCCAGGACGTGAGCAACGAGTCGCGCCCGAACAACGTCATGAACCACGGCGCGCCGGCGGCCACCACGACGCGCTCGGGGAAGTCGGGGTCGAAGATGCGCAGAGCGCCGAGGTCCTCGGCGCCGCGCGCGATGACGGCCTCCAACGGCGCGTGGTCGGTCTCGACCATCGGGATCTCGCGGCGCCAGCGCTGCAGGCGCTCGACCGGCGTGGCCCGCTCGACGGGTTGCCCGCACTTGTAGCGGGGCTCGATCTCCTCGTCGTCGATCGCCGGCGTCACCTGAATGCACGTCGACCACTCGCCATGGTCGGGGACGATCACCTCGTAGGTGACCAGGTTCCCCGCGATCGAGCACGGCTCGCTGAAGCTGACGCGTGTGCCGCGCTTGGTGGCGCCCTTCTGGTAGCGGAACACCAGCTGGTTGTCGGTCGACTCATAGGTGTGTTCGCCCGTCGGGGCGACGCGGCCTTCCTTCACCGCGAACAGGTCGGCGAAGTCGGCGTCGACCAGCAGCTCGAGAGAGCAGAAGGCGGGCTCGTCGCCGTAGTTGCGGATGTGGAGGTCCTCGCGCATGCCCCGCCCGATGTGGCGGTACCGGAAGATGACCAGTGGGCTGTCGGCCCGGCCCGGGCGGGGCCGGGTGCGGCTGACGAGGATGCCGGTGAACGGCTCGGGAATGGCGGCGCTGAGCGGCTCGGGCTGCTGGCCGTTGACGCGCAGCTCGAACCGCGAGAGGAAGCGCGTGTCCCGGAAGAAGAGACCCTGCGGGGAGCCCGGGAACATGTCGCCGGCCCGTCCGGAGATCGAAAACGACGACCCCTCGACCAGATTGATCGATGTCCCGGGTTGGCCCAGCGAGACACTCTCACCGGCGAGGTTCCACGGGTCGGACATGGGTCCGCGAGCCTACAGAAATCGGTCGACCAGGATTTCTCCTACCTCCGTAGTGCTAATACAATGAGAGGTCGTGACGGTCGCCGCGCCCCTCTTCCAGATCGAGGACCTCCACGTGAGTGTCGAAGGTCACGAGATCCTGCGCGGCGTCGACCTCGTCGTCGGCGCCGGCGAGGTGCACGCGCTCATGGGGCCCAACGGGTCGGGCAAGTCGACCCTCGCCAACACGTTGCTCGGCAACCCCGAGTACGAGGTCACGTCGGGGCGCATCCTGTTCAAGGGCGACGACATCACGGCTTGGCCCACCGACGTGCGGGGCAAGGCCGGCCTGTTCCTCGCCTTCCAGTACCCCGAGGAGATCCCCGGCGTTCCGGTCGTGCAGTTCCTCCGCCAGGCCCTGTCGGCCCGCAAGGGCATCGACCTGTCGGTGCTCGAGCTGCGGCTGTCGATCATGGACTGGATGAAGCGCCTCGACATGGACCCGTCGTTCGGCGACCGCTACCTCAACGAGGGCTTCTCGGGCGGCGAGAAGAAGCGCAACGAGGTGCTGCAGATGGCGATCCTCGAACCCGAGATGGCCATCCTCGACGAGACCGACTCCGGCCTCGACATCGACGCGCTGCGCGTCGTGGCACGCGGCGTGCAAGAGGTGCGCACCACGCGTCCCGACCTCGGCGTGCTGCTGATCACCCACTACCAGCGCATCCTCGACGAGCTCGAGCCCGACACGGTGCACATCCTCGTCGACGGGCGCATCGTCGACAGCGGCGGGCCGGAGCTGGCGCGGCAGCTCGAGGAGAAGGGATACGACGCATGGCGGGCGTAGATGTTGCGCGTCTGAAGAAAGACTTCCCGATCTTCGATTCCGACATCAACGGGAAGCGCCTCGTGTACCTCGACTCGGCGTCGTCGTCACAGAAGCCGCGCGCCGTGCTCGACGCCATGGAGCATTACTACGAGTCGACCCACGCCAACGTGCACCGCGGCCAGTACGAGATCGCGGTGCAGGCGACCGAGCTGTTCGAAGAGGCGCGGGCCAAGGTGCAGGGCTTCATCAACGCCGGCTCCACGCGCGAGATCGTCTTCGCCAAGAACGTCACCGAGGCGATGAACCTGGTGGCCAACTCGTGGGGCCGCGCCAACCTCGGCCCCGACGACGCCATCCTGCTCACCCACATGGAGCACCACGCCAACATCGTCCCGTGGCAGATCCTGCAGCAGCAGATCGGCTTCGAGATCCGCTGGCTGCCGCTCACGCCCGACTACCAGCTCGACCTCACCGACCTCGACCGGCTGGTCGACGGCGTGAAGTTGGTCGGCGTCACCGCCATGTCCAACGTGCTGGGCACCCTCACGCCCGTTCGCCGCATCACCGACGCCGCCCACGCAGCCGGCGCCGTGGCCCTCGTCGACGCCGCCCAGTACGTCCCCCACCTCGTCACCGACGTCGCCGGTCTGGGCGCCGACTTCCTCGGCTTCACCGGCCACAAGATGCTCGGCCCCACTGGCATCGGCGTGCTGTGGGCGCGCGAGGAGCTGCTCGACGCCATGCCGCCGTTCCTCGGCGGGGGCGAGATGATCCGCGACGTGCGCCTCGACGGGTTCGAGCCCAGCGAGCTGCCGTGGAAGTTCGAGGCGGGCACGCCGCCCATCGCCGAGGCCATCGGGCTGGGCGCGGCGGTCGACTACCTCAACGGTGTCGGCATGCAGGCCATCCGCCAGCACGAGATCGCCCTCACCCAGTACGCCCTCGACGCCCTCAGCAACCGCTACGGCGACGACATCACCATCTACGGCCCCACCGACGCCGAGTTCCGGGGCGGCGTGATCTCGTTCTCCTTCAAGGGCATCCACCCCCACGACCTCTCGCAGGTGCTCGACCAGTCGGGCGTCTGCGTCCGGGCCGGTCACCACTGCGCCAAGCCCCTGATGCGATGCCTGCAGGTCGGGGCCACTGCCCGCGCCTCGCTGTACCTCTACAACGACGAGAGCGACGTCGACGCGCTGGTCGACACGCTGGCGAACGCCGAATCCCTCTTCCTCTAAGGTGCCTGACTGAAGATGCCGGGACTCGAAGACCTCTACCGAGAGATCATCCTCGACCACTACCGCAACCCGCGGAACCGGGGTGAGCTGCCCACGCCCCCGGCCCACCGGGTCGAGGGGTTCAACCCGCTGTGCGGCGACGAGATCGTCGTCTACCTCACCGTCGACGACGGCGTCGTCACCGACCTCAAGATCGGCGGGCAGGGCTGCTCGATCAGCCAGTCGTCGGCGTCGATGATGTCGGCGGCGGTGAAGGGCAAGACGGTCGAAGAGGCCCGCGCCCTCATTCGGGCCTTCAAGGGGATGATGTCGATCCACGAGCAGCGCCTCGACGGTGAGGGCGAGCCCACCGAAGCAGAGGCGGCCGCCGACGCGGGCGTGAAGCTGGGCGACCTCGAGGCCCTGCAGGGCGTCGTGAAGTTCCCCGTTCGCATCAAGTGCGCCACCCTGTCGTGGAACACGTTGGGCCAAGGGCTCGACGAAGTCGCCGCAACCGCCTCCCGGTAGCGCGCCGGCTGGCTATCGTGCCCGCCCATGCGGATCGTCGTTGATTTCGATGTGTGCATGAGC
The DNA here is from genome assembly GCA_019243975.1 of Actinomycetota bacterium. Taxonomy (GTDB): domain Bacteria; phylum Actinomycetota; class Acidimicrobiia; order Acidimicrobiales; family JAFATL01; genus JAFATL01. Next base: position 3,955 of record JAFATL010000668.1, read on the forward strand.
AACGCCGTGTGCATGGGCCTGGCACCTGAGGTGTTCGAGGTCCGCGACGACGGCTACCTCTACATCCTCGACGAGACACCGCCCGAGGAGCTCCGCGCCAAGGTGCAGCAGGCCGAGCGGGCCTGCCCCACCCAGGCCATCAAGATCGAGGAGTAGTTGGACCGGATCGTCGTCGTCGGCGGCGGGCTGGCCGGCATCCGTGCCGCCGAAGCCCTGCGCCGGGGCGGGCACACCGGGCAGCTCACCCTCGTCGGCGAGGAGACGCACTTCCCGCCCTACGACCGGCCGCCGTTGTCGAAGCAGCTGCTGGCGGGAACGTGGGATCTGGACCGGGTCCTCTTGCGAGTGGAAGACGGCCTCGAGCTCGACCTGAAGCTCGGTCGGAGAGCTACGTCGCTCGACGCGCGGGGCAAGCGGCTCACGCTCGACGGTGGTGAGGAGCTGTCGTACGACGGCCTGGTGATCGCTACGGGCGCGACGCCCCGACACCTGCCCGCCGCGGCCGACCACGGCGGCGTGTTCGTGCTGCGGACGTTGGAGGACTGCCTGGCGCTGCGTGACGCGCTGACGGGCTCGCCGCGGGTCGCCGTCGTGGGCGCGGGCTTCATCGGGTGCGAGGTGGCGGCCACCTGCCGGCAACTCGGCCTCGATGTCACGATCGTCGAGTTCCTGCCGCTGCCGCTGGTGCGGGTCGTCGGCCCGGTCATCGGCGAGGCGTGCGCGGAGCTGCATCGCGACAACGGCGTGAAGCTGATGCTGGGCGTCGGCGTGGCCGGCGTCGAGGGCCACACGCGCGTCGAGCGACTGTCGCTGGCCGACGGCACGACGGTCGACGCCGACGTCGTCGTCGTGGGCATCGGCGTGTCGCCCAACACGGAGTGGCTGGAGGAGTCGGGGCTGACCCTCGACAACGGCATCGTGTGCGACGAGACGTGCGCGGCGGTCGGCGTCGACGGCGTCGTGGCCACCGGCGACATCGCCCGCTGGCCCAACCCGCGGTTTGGCGCCGTCATGCGCATCGAGCACTGGACCAACGCGGCCGAACAGGCCGAGGCAGCCGCGGCGACGTTGCTGGCGGGTCCGGGCTCGGCGCAACCGTTCGGGCCCATCCCCTACTTCTGGAGCGACCAGTACGACGTGAAGTACGCGTCGGTCGGCATGATCGGCCCCGACGACGACGTCGAGGTCGTGGAGGGCTCGGTCGAAGACCGGAAGTTCGTGGCCACCTACACGCAGGGCGGAAAGCTCGTGGGCGCGTTCTCATGCAACCACCCCCGGGCCCTGATGCAATGGCGCAAGCAGATCGAGGAGCTGACGGCGCTGACGTGACGGCCACCTTCATCACGGAGCTCGAGGCGACCGGCGACGGCCCCCGGCTGGCGGTGAAGGACATCATCGACGTGGCAGGTGTGCCCACGACCGCGGGCAGCAAGGTGGTGGCGGAGGACGCGCGGCCTGCGGCCACCGACGCGGCGTGCATGGCCGGGGCCCGGGCTGCGAAGGCGCGCATCGTCGGCAAGGCGAACCTGCACGAACTGGCCTTTGGCGGCGGCGGCGTGAATCCGCACTTCGGCACGCCGGTGAACCCGATCGACCCAGGACGCGTGCCGGGCGGATCGTCGAGCGGGTCGGCGGTGGCGGTGGCCAACGGCGACGCCGATGTCGCTTACGGCTCCGACTCAGGCGGCTCGATCCGCACGCCGGCCGCGTGCTGCGGTGTGTGCGGTCTCAAGACAACCTTCGGCCGCGTGCCGCTGGAGGGTGTCTGGCCGCTCGCCCCCAGCCTCGACACGGTTGGACCGATGGCGGCGACCGTCGCCGGCCTCGTGCTCGGCATGCAGCTGCTCGAGCCCGGGTTCGTCCCGGCCGACGACGTACCGGATGGGGTCGGGCACGTGGCCTCCAGCGCCGATCCGGTCATCAGCACTGCCATCGCCCACGCCCTCCGCCGCGCCGAGCTGCGCGTCGACGAGGTCGTCATCTCGGGCTGGGCTGACGCGTGGGACGCGGGCGACAAGCTCCTCGTGAGCGAGGCGGCTCGCTCCAACGGTTTCCTGTTCGAGCGCCTCGACGACCTCGACCCGCTCGTCAGCACGCGCCTGGTGCGCGGCGCATCGCTTCCCCACCACGACGTGGCCGCGGCCTACGCGGTGAAGGACGACTGGACTGCGACCCTGTCCGCCATCGTCGAGCGCTACGGCGTACTGGCCTTGCCCACAATGGCGATGTTCCCGCCCGCCCTCGAGGAGGCCAGCGGTTTCCGGTTCAACACGTGGACGTTGCCGGTGAACGTGGCCGGCCTGCCCGCGGTGTCCATTCCCGTGCCCACGGGCGGGCGGCATCCAGCCAGCCTGCAGCTCATCGGCGCCCGCGACTCCGAGGCGACACTGCTGGCGCTGGCGGCGCGCATCGAGGCCGCCGTCGGCGGCTAGGTAGCAGCGGCACCCCCACTAACGTCGCCGCATGGACGGCAACGACCTCCGCGACCAGTTGAGCGCCGGCCCGGTGTTGATGCCCGGCGTGTGGGACGCGCTCTCGGCCCGGCTGGCGGCGGGCGCCGGGTTCGGCACCGTGTTCGTCTCCGGCTACGCCACCGCCGGGACGCAACTGGGGCTCCCCGACTTCGGCTATCTCACCCAGACCGAGATCGCCGACGTCGCGCGGCGCGTATGCGGCGCCATCCCCGATACGTGCGTCGTCGTCGACGGCGACACCGGGTACGGCAACGCCCTCAACACGATCCGTACCGTGCGTCTGTACGAGGACGCCGGCGCCGCCGGCATCTTCCTCGAGGACCAGGTGTGGCCCAAGCGGTGCGGCCACATGGAAGGCAAGCGGGTCGTGCCCGTGAACGAGTGGCTCTCGAAGCTGGAGGCCGCGTTGTCGACACGCAAGGCGTTGTTCGTGGTGGCCCGCACCGACGCGCGCGCGGCCATCGGTGTGGACGATGCGGTCGACCGCGCCCGACAGGCGGCCAGGCTCGGCGTCGACGCCATCTTCGTGGAGGCGCCCCAAGGCCTCGACGAGATGAAGGTGATCGCCGACGCCACGCCCAACACCATCCGCGTCGCCAACATGGTGGAAGGCGGCAAGACGCCGCTGCTCACGCCCAAGGAACTGCACGACCTCGGCTACGACCTGGTGGTGTCGCCCCTCAGCGGACTGCTGGCGGCCACCAAAGCCCTGGCCGACGCCTACGGCACGCTCCAGGCCGAAGGCACCCTGCGCGATCACCTCGAGACCGTCGTCGACTTCGACGCCTTCGGCACCGTCATCGACCTCGAGCGCCACTACGAGCTGGATGCTCGCTACCGCGCCGACTGAGCCCCGCCTCTGCGAACTCGCCACACTTGACCGCGTATACGCGGTCAAGTGTGGCGAGTTCGGCGGGGAAAGCTGACAAATGGAACTTCCGTCGTCGCTCCGGCCGCTGCGGCACCGCGACTTCGGGCTGCTGTTCTTCGCCAACACGGTGTCGAACGTCGGCACGTGGATGCAGACGATCGCGGTCGGCGCGCTGGTCGAGGGCATCACCCACCAACCGGTGTGGGCCGCCATCGTCGCCGTGGCCGCGTTCCTCCCCGTCGGGCTGATCTCACCCGTCGGCGGAGTGCTGGCTGACCGGCTCGACCGACGGATGATGTTGATGGTCACCAACGCCATCGAGGCGGGCAACGCGACGGTGCTCGCCATCCTGGTGGCGACCGGCCACGGCACGCCCGTGCGGGTGACGCTGCTGGTCCTGCTCGAAGGCTGCGTGTCGTCGCTGCGGCTGCCGTTCCAGCAGGCGATCATCCCCGACCTCGTCCCCGACGAGGAGCTGCTCGCCGCCGCGTCCCTCGGCTCCACGCAGTACAACCTCGGGCGCGTCGTCGGCCCCGCGCTGGCCGGCATCGTGATCGTGGCCGGCGGCTACTCATGGGCGTTCGTGGTGAACGCCATCTCGTTCTTCGCGGTGATCATCGCGCTCGTCTTCATCCGGCTGCCGCGCCCGCCGGGCCACGACGGCGCCGGCGTGTGGGAAGGCATCGTCACCGGCGCCCGCATGGCCTGGCGCGAGCCCGGCTGCCGCGCCGCCATCCAGCTCATCGGCACCGCCGCGTTCCTGGTGGCGCCGTTCATCGCCCTCATTCCGGCGAAGGCGTTGGCCCTCGTCGGTCACGACAAGCACGACATCGCCAGCGCCACTGCCGTGCTCACCACCGCCCAGGGCATCGGCGCCATCACGGGCGCGCTGCTGGTGGCGCCACTGGCCGAACGGTACGGGCGCCAGCAGACGTTGCTCGGGTATCTAGTGCTGACGCCGATCGCCGTGCTCGCCTACGCGGGCACCACCACGACGGTATGGGCGGCGGTGACGATCGCGTTGGTCGGCGGCCTGTACATCGGGCTGCTGTCGGGACTCAACACGGTCGTGCAGATACGGGCACCGGCCGAATTCCGGGGCCGCATCCTCAGCCTGTTCTTCGTCGCCTTGGGCGTGACCTATCCCATCGGCGCCCTCGTGCAAGGCGCCATCGCCAACCACGCCGGGCTCGGACCCACCACCGCGGTTGCAGCCGCGGTCATGGTGCTGGTGGTCATCGCTCTGCGTGCCACCCGGGCGGAGATGTTCGAGTACCTCGGCGAGCTACGAGCGCCCATCGAACCCGTGGCTCCCCCGGCGGAGTCAGTTCCGTGAGGCGCGCCGAGGCACTGCGACCGGCTACGCGATCGCGGCGTTGACGCCGGACCAGAAGTCTTGGAACACGGCGGGCGGTTCGGGCGAGGTCATGGCCCGCTGGGTGAGCAGGATGCCGGTGACGCCGTTCTCGGGGTTGGTCCGCCACACGGTGCCCGAGCCGCCGTTCCAGCCGAACCCGACCGGCAGGGGCAGACCGGCCTGGTCGGCTGCGGGCGCCGCCATGCCGAGGCCCCATCCGCCCCCTTCGAGGAACGGCACGGCCGCCGCATCGCGCTGCGGGGCCGTGAGGCGATCCGTCGTCATCAACTGCACCGATTGCTCCGACAGCACGCGCCCGCCGCTCGACATCCCCCCCGCCAGCAGCATCGACACGAAGGCCCAGTAGTCGTCGATGGTCGACACGAGCATGCCGCTGGCATCGGGGAACGACGGCCTCTGCGCCCACCAGCTGTCGGCGCGCGTCTCGATCACCGACATCTCACCGGTCTCCGGATCCGGCGAGTAGTAGGTGGGCAGGCGGTGCACCTGATCGGCCGGCACGGTGAAGCCGGTGTCGGGCATGCCGACGGGCTCGAACACGCGCTCGCGCAGCACGGTCTGTAGGTCCTTGCCGGTGGCGCGCGCCAGGAGCACGCCCAGCACCTGCGAGCCGGTGTTGTACATCCACACCTCGCCGGGCTGGTGCACGAGCGGGAGCGAACCGAGTCCGGCCATCCACTCGTCGACGTTCATCGACGTCGGCGGCCACGGAGGCCCGCCCATGCTCTTGAGGTCGAGCGCCGCCTCGGCCCGCTGGATCGGCGTGCTCATCGGCATGGCCACCACGATGCCGATCCCCATGCGGAAGCTGAGGAGGTCCTCCACGGTGATCGACCGCGTCGCTGGCACCGTGTCGTCCAGCTCGGCATCGACGGCGCGCAGCACCCGTCGGTTCGCGAGTTCGGGCAGCAGGTCGTCGACGGGCCGATCGAGCTGCAACGTGCCGTCGTCGACCAACGCCATGGTCGCCGCCGCCGTGATCGGCTTGCTCAGTGACGCGATGCGAAAGATCGCATCTCGCTGAAGGGGCGCCGTCTCGTCGAGCGCCGTGGTGCCCAGCACATCGACGTGCACGTCGTCGCCGATGGCGACCAGGGTGATCAGCCCAGGGACCTGACCCGACTCGACGTGAGCGGCCATCAGCTCGTGCAGCTTGTGCAGGCCGCCGGGGGACAGAGATGTCGTCATGGGAGTACAGACGTTACGAGACGGCGGAACTCATCCCTTGGGCTTCAGGTGCTTGGCCAGAGCGGCCAGCCGACGGTCCCATCCGGCCCCGATCTCGACCATCCACGCCATGGCGTCCTCGAGCGGGGCAGGCGTGAGCTCATACCGCAGCTCCCGTCCCAACCGGGTGCCGGTGACCAACCCCGCCTCCTCCAGCAGGCCGAGGTGCTTGGCCACGGCCTGGCGGCTGATCGGGAACCGGGCCGCCAACTGGGTCGCCGACGCCGCGCCTTGGCGCGCCAACGACTCGACCACGGCGCGCCGGGTCGGGTCGGCCAGCGCCGCGAACAGCGCGTCGACGGGCTCCGTCATCGGGCTGTTGGCATCAAGCGAAGACGCGGTGCTGCATGCGGGCTTGTAGCCGGCCGATCTGCGCTTCCATCACCGCCGGGCGCGACTCGATCACGGTGAGGTGGGTGCCCTCGTCGACCTCCTCGAGGTCGAACTCGACGCGGCTGGCGTCGCGCCGGCCGTCGGTGGGCGACCACCAGTCGAACGACAGGTGCCGCCCCGGCTGCGCCTCGCGGACGGCACCGATGCGCACCTCGCCGTCGTCGCCGCGATAGCGGGTGACGCCGCCGGGCGTGGGGTCGATCTCGAGGTCGCCGCCGAACCAGGCCGCCAGCTGACCGGGGTCTGTCAGCGCTTCCCACACCTCGTCCGGGGGCGCCGGCAGCGTCACCTCACGTGCAACCTCTGAGTTGCGCATCATCCGACCTCCGATTAACCTGCAATCACTTGGTTGCACGTTACCAGAGGAGCGAAACATGGCAGAGGGCTACCTCGTCCCCACGGTGTTGGAGCAGAGCGAGCGGGGCGAGCGCGCCTTTGACCTGTACTCGCGGTTGCTCAAGGACCGCATCGTGATCCTGGGCACCCAGATCGACGACACGGTGGCGACGCTCGTCAGCGCCCAGCTGCTGCACCTGGCGGCCGAAGACCCCGACAAGGACATCTCGCTCTACGTCAACAGCCCTGGTGGTTCGGTGACGTCGACCTTCGCCATCTACGACACCATGCAGTTCATCTCGCCGGACGTGTCGACGGTGTGCATGGGCATGGCCGCATCCGGCGCTGCCGTCGTGCTGGCGGCGGGCGCACCCGGCAAGCGGTTTGCCCTGCCCAACTCGCGCATCCTCATCCACCAGCCCCATGGCGGGGCCCAGGGCCAGCAGATCGACATCGAGATCCAGGCCCGCGAGATGGCGTGGATGCGCAATCGCATGGAGGAGCTGCTGGCCGAGCACACCGGTCAGCCCCTGGAGCGCGTGGCCAAGGACTGCGACCGCGACTACATCATGGGCGCCGACGAGGCCGTGGCCTACGGCATGGTCGACCAGGTGATCACCAGGCACCGCCCGGCCCTGGTGACGGCGGAGGCCGCCGCCCTCACCCCCTGACTGGGGAAAACCCTGTTCGTCCTCCATACTTATGAGAGGGAGGCTCGGTGCAGGGGATGCGCACACAGAGGTTGGTGGCCGCCATCGCGGCGGTTGTGGTGCTCGGCGGAGCGTGCTCCAGCGGCGGGTCGAACAGGCGCGTCTCCATCCAGCGGCGCGCCACCACCACGACCAGCACGACGGTCGCCTCCACGACCGTCACCACCGGGACCCCCACCACCCACGTCACCGCCGCCCCCCTTCCGGGCCTCGGCATCGGCGCCCGAGGACAGGCGGTCGCCGACCTCGAGACCAAGTTGGCGGCCCTGAAGTACGACCCGGGCAAGGTCGACGGCTACTACGACTCCACCACCGCCTTCGCGGTGACGGCCTTCCAGAAGGTCAGCGGCATGCCGCGCACGGGCCGCGCCACCGACGACGTGGTCGCCGCCATCATGGCGGCGAGCGAGCCGCCGGCCATGCTGCCCGCCGGTGGCGCCAACCGGGTCGAGGTCGACCTCAAGCGCCAGGTGCTGTTCCTGTACCAGAACGGCGGGCTGCTGCGGATCCTGCCGGTGTCGACCGGGTCAGGGAAGCGCTACTGCGTCGACGGCGACTGCGCTATTGCCGACACGCCGGGCGGATCGTTCCGGATCGGCTACAAGATCCTCGGGCCGCACAAGAGCAGGCTCGGCGTCCTCTACAACCCCTTGTTCTTCAACGGCGGTATCGCCATCCACGGCGAGCCGGCGGTGCCGGCCTACCCCGCATCGCACGGGTGCGTCCGCATCCCCATGGCCGACTCGCTGTGGTTCTACAACACGGTTGGGCGCGGCACGCCGGTGTACGTGTTGGGCGGCAAGATCGAGCCGGTGCCGTTCAACGAGGCCGCGCCCGACGGCACACCGCCGGCCGTGACGTCCCCGCCCACCACGGCGCCGCCGTCGACCACGTCGACGACCGCTGCGCCGCACCCCACCTCGACCGTCGTCCCGCCTGCCAGCACGACCACCAGCACCACGGTTACTCCGAAGAAGAACCCCTAGAGCAAAGGGTCGGCGAAGGGGTCCGCGGGGTCGGGCGCGGCGTCGGGAGACGCGGGCTCGTCGGCGCCGCCGTAGGCGGCGTAGCCAGTCTGCTCGAGTTCCTGGGCCAGCTCGGGGCCGCCGGTGGCCACGATGCGGCCCCCTGACAACACGTGCACGACATCGGGATGCAGTTCATGGAGCAGGCGGCTGTAGTGCGTGATGGCGAGCACGCCGAGGCCGTCGCCGGTCAGCTCCTCGACTCGACGCGAGACGGCGCGCAGGGCGTCGACGTCGAGACCGGAGTCGATCTCGTCGAGCACGGCGAACTTGGGGTTGAGCACGGCGAGCTGCAACGTCTCGTTGCGCTTGCGCTCACCGCCCGACAGGTCGACGTTGAGCGGGCGAGTGAGGAAACGCTCGTCGAAACCGATGCGCCCGGCCTCGACCGACACCAGCTCGCGCACGTCGCCCGGGTCACGACCCGCGGCCCGGAAGCTCTCGGCCAGGGCGTCGCCCAGACTCACGCCCGGCACCTCGATCGGGTACTGCATGCCGAGGAACAGCCCGGCCTGGGCCCGCTTCCACGTGGGCAGGTCGAGCAGCTCCACGTCGTCGATGGTGACACTGCCAGACACGCCTTCGTAGCCGGGGCGGCCCATGAGCACGTGGGAGAGCGTGCTCTTGCCCGAGCCGTTGGGGCCCATGACCGCGTGCACCTCGCCGCTCTGCACCTCGAGCTCGATGCCCTTGAGGATCTCGCGGCCGGGGATGGCAGCGCGCAGGTCGTTGATACGCAGCACGCTCACCCGATCACCACCTTCACTTCGCCGTCCTCGACGGTGACGTCGTAGGTCGGCACGGCCTTGACCGCGGGCAGCGACTGCGGCTCGCCGTTGGTCAGGTCGAACGTACTGCCGTGCTTCCAGCACTCGATCTCGCGCTCGTCGGTGAACACGTCGCCCTCGGCCAGCGAGTAGTTCTCGTGGCTGCACTGGTCGCCGATGGCGTAGAAGTCGTCACCGATGCGGACGAGGGCGATGCGGTAGTCGTCGCCGTCGAACCGGCGCGCCGCGCCCGGCGCCAGCTCGGCCACCTTGCAGAGGGTGACGGTGCGCGCCATTACCGCAGCTCCTTGTCGAGCTTCTCGGTGACGGCGGCCCGCAGGAACGGGCGCAGCGCCGGCACGGGCGTGCGTTCGAGGATGTCGTCGAAGAAGCCGAGGACGATCAGCCGGTCCGCCGCCGTGGGGGGCACACCGCGCGACTCGAGGTAGTAGCGCTGCTCCTCCTCGACCGGACCCACGGCCGAGGCGTGGCTGCACTTCACGTCGTTCTCCTCGATCTCGAGGTTGGGAACCGAGTCGGCGTGGGCGCCTTCGCTGAGCACCAGGTTGCGGTTGGTCTGAAAGGCGTTGGTGCCACTTGCGCCCTTGCGCACCCGGATGAGCCCGCTGTACACGCCGCGGGCCTCCCCGCCGACGGCGCCCTTGAACAGCAGGTCGCTGGTGGTCTTGGGGCCGACGTGGTCCTGCAAGGTGCGGAAGTCGTGCATCTGGTTGCCGTCGCCGAAGTAGACGGCGAGCAACTTGCTGGTGCCGCCCTGACCCTCGAGACGAGAGTCGGTGCGCACTCGCGCGTAGTCGCCACCCAGCACGACGTTGGCCGCCTGCAGGGTGGCGTCGCGTTGCACGGTGCTGGTCTGGTGGGCGATCTGCCACACGCGCGGACCGAGTTGCTGCACGCCCAGGTAGCGGACGTTGGCTGCCTCCCCGACCGATACGTCGACCATCGGCACGACGAAGCCCTCGATGTCCGGCGATGCCAGGCACTCCACGACCGTCACCTCGGACGCGTCGCCCGCACGCACGATCGTGCGGGGGAACGCCGAGCCGCCGTCGGCGCCGAACCAGTGGGCGATCACGATCGGCCGCTCGACCGCCACGCCCTTCGGCACCTGCACAACCACCGTGTCGCCGGCGAAGGCGTCGTTGAGCTCGCCGAACCCGTCGACCTCGCCTTGGTGGGCAAGCAGCTCCTCGGGGTCGTCGAAGGCGGCCAGCTCGCCCACCGCGACGCCCTTGACCTGCAGTGCGTCGTCGAGGGTCGAGGAGACGATGCGACCGTCACGCACGACGACCAATGCCGCGTGCGCGCCGATGGCCGCGCACACGGGCTCGACCTCGGGGGGCAGCGCGGTGTCGCCGGCCGGAGCGGTCGCGGTCGCGGTCGGCGCGTAGCGGTCGAGGTCGAGCTCGGCGATGCGGCTGAACCGCCACACCTCCTCCGAGCCCGTCGGCAGCGGGGTGGACGTGAAGCGTTCGAAGGCGGCCGCCCGCCGGTCGCGCAGCCAGTCCGGCC
>JAFATL010000703.1 GCA_019243975.1 Actinomycetota bacterium
CCGGCGACGGCCCCGCCCGCTTCTTCGGCCTCGCCTTCACCGTCGCCGACCTCGACGCCACCGCCGCCTACCTGGGCGACCGCCTCCGCCCCTCCAAGGAAGCCGTCCAGCCCGGCCGCCGCATCGCCACTCTCGGCAAATCCGCCGGCAGCAGCGTCGCCATTGCGTTCATGTCCCCCGGCGCCCCCTCCGCCTGACCCCCTAGACGTCCAAGTGCCGATGGAGGGTCGAAAAACGACCCGCTAGCGGCCCCTGGACAGGACGTCGGCCAGGACGGACGGCTTGTCGGTCATGATGCCGTCGACGCCGAGGGCGAGGAGGCGCTCCATCTCGGGGGCGTCGTCGATGGTCCAGACGTGGACGGCGATGTCATTGGCGTGGGCGACGTCGACGAAGTGCTCGTCGACGACGGTGCGATCGCCGAATGCGGGCGGCACCTGCAGGGCGTGGTGGCGTGACGGGGGCGGGGCCTCGCCGTCCTGCACGGCCCGCCAGAACTGGGCCGTGCCCATGGTGCCGAATGACGTGCTGATCTCGGGGGCGGCCTGGCTGAACGCGTCGGTGGCGTGGTCGAGGAACGACGCCACGATCACGTCGTCAGCGCGGCCGTACTCGCGCAGCAGCGCCGCCAGCGTCGCCTCGTACGGCTTCACGTCGGGCGCCGTATGCTTGATGTCGAGGTTGAGGAACACGCCCGGGAACGCCTCCAGCACCTCGCGCAGCGTCGCCAAGCCGAACTCGTGGTCGGCGGGCGCCTTGCCCCGGTGCACGTACTCCGCGTCGGGCCGGCCGGGCGCCACCACCTCACCCGGTACGAACCAGTAGGCGTTGTCGAGCTCGCCCAGCTCGGCCGCTGACAGGTCGGCGATCGCGCCACTTCGCTGCGTCGTGCGGTCGACGGTGGCGTCGTGGCACACCATCAACTCGCCGTCCGCCGTGGCGTGCACGTCGAGCTCGAGGGCGTCCGCCCCCGCGGCCAGGGCCTGGCGCATGGCGAACAGGGTGCTCGAGGGCGCCTCCCGCGCCCCGCCCTGGTGGGCGTAGTTGAGGACCCGGCGCCCGACCCAGGGGTTGGTCATAGGCCTCAACGTACGCCCGTAGGCTGGAGCGTCGTGCTCGACCACCTGTTCCTCGACGCCATCGCCGCCATGCGGTCAGCGCTGGAGGGGGCCCTGCTCGAGCGCCACGCGGCCGAGGAGCACCTGCACGCCGACATCCTCCTCGGCGACCTCACCTGGGAGACCTCCTACAGCCTCCCGGGCGAGGGTCTGCTGCCCCGGGTTCGGGTCGACGTCACGTTCGACTGGTCGACCTGGAGCCAGTCGGCGTACCGGTCATGGATGATCGGCGAGCCCGCCGACGAGCCGCCCGAGCTCATGATCGAGCTGGCGATCCGGCTCGGTCGCCTGCGGGCCCAGCCCGACCTCACGACCGTGCTGGCGATCCTGCCCGAGACCGGCCCGTCCGTCGGTGCCGACCCGCTGGAACGGTCGGCCCCCGCCGTCGAGGTGCTGCACGACTCCGACCTCGAAGTCGTCGAGGCGGCCGTCGAGGTCTCCTACGAAGGGATCTACGTGGCGACCGAAGAGGTGCTCGAGGATCCCAAGCTGCTGACCGCCCACTTCGCCGGCCTGGGGGGCTGGCTGGCGTCGGCCCTCGTCCGGCTCACCGACCTCCCCCTCGACTTCCTGCCCCCAGAAACCGAGAGCGAGATCTCCTAGAGCAGCTTCGACAGCTGCACCAGCGGTCGTGCGCCCATGTGGCTGATGCATTCGGCGGCGGCGATCGAGCCGATGCGGCCGCACTCGTCGAGGGGCTTTGCCCGGCTGAGGCCGAACAGCACGCCCGCGGCGTAGAGGTCGCCCGCCCCGGTCGTGTCGACCAGCTCGGTGGGCTCGGCCGGCACGTCGTACACGTCGTCGCCCTGCACGAGCACCGAACCCCTCTCCGACCGCGTCACCGCCGCGATCGACGCCCGACCCCGCACCTTGGCCAGGGCGGTGTCGAAGTCGTCGACCTGGTAGAGCGAAAGCAGCTCGGACTCGTTGCAGAACAACAGGTCGACGTGGTTGTCGACCAGGTCGATGAACTCGTCGCGG
>JAFATL010000727.1 GCA_019243975.1 Actinomycetota bacterium
GCCCAGGTGCTGGTGAGTCGCCACTGGACGCTCTACGGCCCCGACGACCTGGAGGAGCGCGTGGCCACTGCCACCGAGCTGGCCGAGCTGGGTGAGACGTTGCGCGACACCGAGCTGGTGCTGCACGCCCGCCAGGCCCAGGTGCACGACTTCTTCGAGCTCGGCAAAGTCGACGACGTGCGCGCCGCGGTCGCCGAGCGCGACCGGCTGGCCGAGGAGCTGCGGCACCCCTACTACTTGTGGAGCGTGCTGGTGACGCGTGCGATGGACGCCGCCATCGCCGGGCGCTTTGCCGAGGCCGAGGGTCTCGCCGCCGAAGCGCTGCAGTACCGCGTCGAGAGCGACGTGCAGCAGGCGTTCACCGTGCACTCGGCCCAGTTCCTCCAGGTGCTGTGGCTGCAAGGCCGGCTGGGCGAGCTCGACCCGGGGTGGGTGCGGCGGGCCGGATGGGACCCGGAGTCACACCGGGCGCTGTATTTGCTGACGTGGATGGCCGCCGGCGCCGGCCGCCTCGACGACGCCGCCCTCCACATGGAGGCGTTGCTGGCCAAGGGCCTCGACCAGCTGCCGCGCAACATCGAGTGGTTCGTCGCCATGGCTGCGTTGGCCGACGCCAGCGACGTGCTACGCCATGACAAGGCCGCCACCCAGCTGTACGACCTGTTGCTGCGTTACGAGGCGCGCAACTGCGCGGTGGGCCAGTCGGCCTTCTACGGCGCGGTTGCGCACTGGTTGGGCGTCATCGCCGGTGTGCTCGATCGCCACGACGACGCCGTCGCGCACCTACGCGCCGGCCTCGTGCGTCACCAGTCGATGAACGCACCGCCGTTCATCGCTCTCTCGCAAGCCGCGTTGGCCCGCGCCTTGCGCCGCCGGGGCGGCATCGAAGACGGGGCCGAGGCCGACGCGCTGGAGGCATCCGCCCGCGCCACCGCCGAACAGCTCGGCATGCGCGGCCTGCTGTCCTCGATGCCCGCCTAGAAGTGCGCTGGGTCCGCCGCGGGCTCTTCGTCATCGCTGCCGTCATTGGCGTTGGCATGGTCGGCTACGCGCCGATCGCCATCTTTGGCTCGCCGGCGGAAGTGTGGACGGGCCATGGCTGGCTGGCGTGCCATGAGTCGTCGATCAGCCTGCGCGACCGCACCGATATCCCACGGGACCCGCATCACCTGGATTGCAGGAGTCAAGCCATCGACCAGACTCTCGGAGCCGCTGACTCGTTGCTCATCGGCTCGCTGTTTCTCGTTGTCGATTTTGCCGCGTTGGGAGCGCGCCGGGCAGAGGAAGACTTGATCGACGAGGACAACGAGCAGCGGTGGCGCATCAGTCGTGTCGCTCGGCGCCTGATGGTCGGAATGCCGACGGTCCTGGCGTTGGGTGCGCTCGCGGGATCACCGTTCTGGGGAGCACCAGCGCGCCGGTGGTTCGTGCTGGCTGGAGCGGTGGCGTTCGTGATGCGTGAGATCTCCAGACGATGGGTCATCGAGGCCGGTCCCCACCGGATCGTGATGACGAACATCCTGCGACGGTCGGTCGCCTACAAGGACGTTGAGTCCGTCGCTGCAGGACGGGATGGCGTCGTGGTGTATCCGATCGCCGGTCGGGCGCTCACCGGCAGAGCGGTGCAGAAGTCGGGCTGGGCAATAGTGCGGGCCCGCCGCACAAGGGCCGACCACGTCGCGACGAGGCTCGCCAAACGAGTCTCCGACTGGCGTGGGGGTTCCTATGAGGACTACCTCGGTACGCCGCTCCGATTTCGGAGTCGTCAGTACAAGCGGACCGCCGTGATCTTCGTGGTGTGGCTAGCCGCCGCCATACTGCTGCGGTTCATCTAACTAACTCGTTCTGGCACCCCGATCAGTACCTATAGGACCCGATCGGGGTGCCAGAACGGATAGATGTGGGTGCTAGGTCGGTTTGTCCGGCGATTCTTCGTCGGGGAAGGCGATCTCGTCGGGAGCGGGGGGCTCGTCGTCGTCCAGTGCGGCTGAGGGCTCCGCGTCATCGATGGCTGCTGACGGTTCCTCGTCGTCGATGGCCGCAGACGGTTCCTCGTCGTCCAGCGCGGCTGACGGCTCCTCGTCGTCGAGGGCAGCCGAGGGTTCTCCGTCGTCGAGGGCAGCCGAGGGTTCGTCGTCGAAGGCTGACGTGGGCGCCTCGATGGACGCGGTGGCCTCGGGCTCGTCCGTCGGCGCGAACGGGTCGGGGATGGGCTCGATCGGCGCCCGCGACGACTCGTAGCGGTCGGGCTCGTCGTCGACGACCGCAGCCGTGCCGGCGGCGCCGGCCGCACCTGCGGCGGCCGCGGCGGCGGCTGCTTCCGCGGCCTGGGCCCGCTCGACGCGCGGGCGGGGTCGGCCCTTGGGGAGCGGCAACCGGCCCGCGGTCGCCAGCGAGGCGATGAGCGTGCCGAGCACGACGAGCGCCAGCAGGATGATCGTCACGGCCAAGCCGCTGCCGGTGAGGCCGCTGCTCTTCTTGGCCTTGATCGTGGTCGGGGTGGTCACCGGCGCGGCGGGCGTGGTGGAGAGCGTCGTCGTGGTGGCGGCGACGGTCGTGGGCGTGGTGGCAGTGGTGGGGGCGGGATTGGCGGGCGTGATGACCGGCGCGGCGGTGGTTGCAGTGGACGCGCGCGGGGTCGTGGCCGGGGTGGTGCCGCCACCCGAAGCGACCGTCGACGCCGTCACCGTGAACGGCACGGCGGGCGAACCGTTGGCGCCGAAGGCCTGCACGGTGGCCGAGCCGGCCGTGGTGTTGGTGGGCACGAAGAGGTTGCCGGTGAAGTCGCCGTTGGGCGTGCCGGCGGTGGCGCTGCCGAGGTCGTAGACGTTGCCGCCCTGCAGGAAGCGGAACTGCACGTTGGTGTCACCGACGTTGCCGGCGTCGCTGCACGACTGGAAGAAGCCGCTGCCGTGGATCTGGAACGTGTCGCCGCCACGCCCACTGCTCGGGCTGATGGAGATCGTGGGCGAGGGGCAGTCGGCCGCCGCCGGGCCCGCCGTCGCCAGCGTCACCGCGAACAGCACGCCTGCTGCCATGAGCACACGTGCCACGGTCGTCTTCATTGGGTCTCCTCTAGGTGGGCCAACAGGTACGGGAACACGTCGGTGGCGGCGTTCCTACCGACGAAGCAATCCATGTGCGCGTAGCCGGGGATTTCCTTCCTCGAGTAGAGGTTGGCGGGATTGGCCTCGCACAGTAGGTCGTAGGTGATCTTCGATGTCTCCGGAAAGAACTCCTTGTTGTCCTCACCGGCCAGGAACATGATCGGGAACGCCAGGCGGTCGAGGTGCTGCGGCTGCCAGTAGACGTCGCCGCCATTGTGGTCGACGATCAAGCCCGCGTTGACCATCCTCCCGATGTGCTGGAACGCCTTCACGCTCGAAACGCCGAACATCTGTGGGATCTCGCGGTGCGTCGCGTCGTTGAGCTGCGAGTGCTTGTAGGAGGGCCCGAAGAAGGCGAAGATCCGCCGGCACGAAGGCTGGTGGCACTTCTCGTCCTCGGGGATCGGGTTGGCGTGAAGTGCCACGTCGAGCAACTCGTCGACGGCCTTGGCCTTCACGTCGGTGGTGAGCGAGTGGATGCCGAGGTCCTCGAGCATGTTGCCCAGGCGGATCAGCGACTTCACGTGGTTCTCGATGTTGGTGCGCGGGTGGGCGGTGAGCTGCGAGCAGATCGCCGACTTCACGTGGTTCTTGTCGATGGCGCCCGACAGCGTGCCCATCAGGAACGTCGCCGATCCCAGGCAGTGCACCAGCGGCTGCACGGTGTCGGCGCCGCTCCTTTCGCGCACTGCCGCGATGGCGGCCGGCCAGTCACGCGTCGCCACGTCGTCGAGGGTGAACGACGTGGAAGCCGAGGGCAGCTTGGGCGACGCGCGGTAGTCGAAGAGGTAGGCGTCGTAGCCGTTGGCCACGAGGTACTCGGGAAGATTGGTCTCCACGGTGTCGGTGGAGAACGAGAGCGTCGACACGCCGAAACCGGGCGCCATGATCACCGGGCCCTTGGTGCCGCCGTTGTAGCGGGTGAGGCGCACGTGCACACCGTCTGAGGTGGGGATCTCGAGAAGCTCGGGTTCGGGCGTGCGCAGCGTTCGCGTGGGCCGGTACTTGGGCTTCGGGGCGAACTCGTTTCGCTCGTCGAACACCCCGCCGTAGATGTGGAACAGGTTGCCGGCGAACATGCGGCCGAACCGGGCCAGGTAGGCGAGGCGGTCGGTCTCGTGCTCGACACCGGTGACCTTCATCGTGCGCAGCAGCCGCATGAAGTCGACGAACGTGATGCGCAGCACGCCCGTGCCGACGACCGCGCCGCCCGGGTCCGCGCC
>JAFATL010000729.1 GCA_019243975.1 Actinomycetota bacterium
GTTCGGGCTCGTCGAGGAACTGCCGTTGGACGAGCCCGTTCAGCACGTGTGTTGGTACGAGGCCGACGCGTTCGCGCGCTGGGCCGGTAAGCGACTTCCCACCGAGGCGGAGTGGGAGAAGGCGGCGTCGTGGACACCCGACGGTGAGAAGCGCCGCTACCCGTGGGGCAACGACGCGCCGACCGAGCGCACCGCCAACCTGTCGCAGCGCCACTTCCGGCCTGCGCCCGTCGGCGCCTATGCCGACGGCGTGAGCCCGTGGGGCTGCCACCAGATGATCGGCGACGTGTGGGAGTGGACGTCGTCCGACTTCGTGCCGTACCCCGAGTTCTCCTCGTTCCCGTACCGCGAGTACTCAGAGGTGTTCTGGGGCTCCGACTACAAGGTGCTGCGAGGTGGGTCGTGGGCCGTGCACCCGTCGGCCGTCCGCGCCACGTTCCGCAACTGGGACTACCCCATCCGCCGCCAGATCTTCAGCGGCTTCCGCTGCGCGCGGGACGCGTAGCGAACGCGCGTCGACTTCACCATGTGCCGACACCTGTCCTACCTCGGTCCGCCCATCACGCTCGAGGCGTTGCTGCTCGCACCGAGGCACGCGTTGGTGCGTCAGTCCTACGACGCCCGTGAGATGGTGAGCGGCAAGCTCAACGCCGACGGGTTCGGCGTCGGCTGGTACGACTTTGGCGTTCGGGCCGAGCCGGCTCGCTACCGGCGGGCGGTGCCGATGTGGCACGACCAATCGTTCGCCAGCTTCGCCGGCATCGTGTCGTCGACGGCGGTGGTGGCGGCGGTGCGCAACGCCACGCCCGGCCTGCCGGTCGAGGAGAGCGGGAGCGCGCCGTTCACGTCGGGACCGTGGCTGTTCTCGCTCAACGGTTTCGTGCGCGGGTTCACCGCCGACGCGGGCATCGAGCTTCGGTCACTCCTCTCGGCTCGCCGGTTGGCGGGCATCGAGGGCGCCAGCGACAGCGAGGTCCTGTTCGCACTGGCCCTCGACCGGCTCGATGCCGGCGCTCCGCCCACCGACGCGCTGGCCGCGGTGGTCGAGACGGTGGAGAAGGTGAGCGGCGGCTACCTCAACCTGCTGCTGGCGGACGGACACACGACGGCTGCCACGACCGTCGGCAACACCCTGTACACGATCGAGGACGGAAGCGAGGTCACGGTGTCGTCGGAACCGTTCGACGGCCGCGGGGGATGGACGAAGGTGCCCGACCGCTCGGTGGTACGAGCCACGACCGATGGCCTGGAGGTGCAGGCGCTGTGAGCGCAGCCGAAGAGAACGCTGCCGTGGTCCCCGTCGAGATCGACGTGCACCTCGGCCCCGACGACCTGCAGAAGGCGCTGCTCGACGACGTGCGCGCCGGGCTCACGTCGACACCCAAGCGCCTGCCGCCCAAGTGGTTCTACGACGAGCGCGGATCGCAGCTGTTCGAGGAGATCACCCGGCTGCGCGAGTACTACCCGACGCGCCGCGAACGGGAGATCCTCAAGTCCAAGGCCCGCACCATCGCCAAGGCCGGGCAGGCCGACACGTTGGTCGAGCTCGGGTCGGGGTCGTCGGAGAAGACCCGACTGCTGCTCGACGCCATGCGGGCCACCGGATCGCTCGAGCGTTTCGTGCCGTTCGACGTGAGCGAAGCGTTCCTACGCAGCGCGGCGGAAGCAGTGGCGGCCGAGTACCCCGGGCTCGAGGTGCACGGCGTCGTGGGCGACTTCGACCACCACCTCGGGCTGATTCCCCAAGGCGGGCGGCGCATGGTGGCGTTCCTCGGAGGCACCATCGGCAACCTCCTCCCCGACGAGCGGGCCCGGTTCCTCGACCAGGTCGTGTCGGGGTTGGCGCCGGGCGACTCGCTGCTGCTCGGCACCGACCTGGTGAAGGATGTCGACCGGCTCGAAGCCGCCTACGACGACAAGAAGGGCGTCACTGCCGAGTTCAACCGCAACGTGTTGCGCGTCATCAACCGGCAGCTGGGCGCCGATTTCGATGTCGACGCGTTCCAGCACGTGGCGTTCTTCGACACCGGCAACGAGTGGATCGAGATGCGCCTGCGCGCCACTGCCGCCCAGACGGTGACGATCCCCGCCGTCGACCTCACCGTCGAGTTCGCGGAGGGCGAGGAGCTGCACACCGAGATCAGCGCCAAGTTCCGGCGCGCGGGCGTGGAAGCCGAGTTGGCCGCGGCCGGCCTCAAGCTCGCCCACTGGTGGACCGACCGCCAGGGCGACTTTGCGCTGTCCCTCTCCTTCGTGCCGTGACTGCGTAACCTGCCGCCCATGCGCTGGCGCCAGGCATTGCGGGTGTTGACCCTGCTGTTGATCGCCGGGCTGGTGGCGGTGATCGTCGTCATCCACGACAAGGACGTCGTCGCCCTCACCGTGATCACGTTCGTGCTGCTGCTGTTCCTACCGTCGAAGCGGGCATGGATCGGCGTGGCCGGCCTCACCCTGCTGTTCGCCGACGTGCTGTTCTTCACTGGCGCCGCCGCGTTGAGCAACATCCGCGCCCACGAAGACCTCACCACCGTCGCCGTGCCCGCCGCCTTCGCGGCGTTGTGCGTCGCCGGCGTCGTCGCCGGCTTCCTCGCCCTCGTGCGCTACAAGTCGACGGCGGACGGCGGACGCACGGTCGCGCTGCTCCTCCTTGCGGTCGTCGCCTTCGGCGCCACCATGGCGACCAGCGCGGTCGCGGGCACCGACGGCGGAGCCGCCAAGTCGGGCGACGTGCGGCTCGTTGCCAAGGACACCAAGTTCAGGCCCAAGCAGCTGAAGTTCTCGGCCGCCAACGGCGAGACGCAGCTCACCGCCGGGAAGGTGTCGGTGTTCGTCACCAACAAGGACTTCTGGTGGCACACCTTCACCATCGACAAGCTCAACGTGAACCTGCGCATCCCCGAAGGCGGCCACCGGCGCATCACCTTCGACGCGCCGCCCGGCACCTACAAGTTCTATTGCGCCGTCCCCGGCCACACCCAAGCCGGCATGAAGGGCACCCTCGTCGTCAGCTGACGAGGCCGGCCCGCGGCGTGGTCAGGAGTGTGAGCTGACCCGTTCGCCGGCGCGGGCGTCGAACACGCCGTCGAGGTCGCTGAGGTCGTCGTCGTAGCGGCCGCCGTAGGCCTCGCGGGCGTGAAAGCCGAGCTTGAGGGCGCCGATGACGATGACCCATGCCGGCCAGAAGTAGCCGAAGCCGCTGAGCGCCCAGATGACGACGCACAGCAAGGCGATGCCGCCGTAGCGCTGGGCGTGGGACATGAAGCTGCGCTGGGTGCGTGCCGCCCGGGCATCGCTGCTCATGCGGGGGCGTGACCGCCGCTGGGCCATTGTGGATCGGTCGTGGTGATGCACTGAATGGCACATGTCGTTTGTCAGTCTGATAGCGCGGCCTTCCAACCGCAACGGATCAGGCTGCGACTTCGGTCACATCGCCGATCAGGCGACGGAGCCGTGGTCGCGACAGCGGGCCTCGACGTGCCCGGGCGTCACCTGCACAGCGAGGCGCCGCCCGCACTCCTCACAGAAGCGGGGCGGGTCGAGGGGCCGGCGGCACTGGCCATCGCAGTCCCCCGCCGGCTTGCCGCACCCGCTGCAGAACACGCCGGTCAGATGACCTTCGAGAGCACTCCCACGGGCATGCGCAGGTCCTCGAGCATCTGCAGATCCTCCTCGGGGGACCGCCCGAGCGTGGTGAGGTAGTTGCCGACGATGAGGGCGTTGATGCCCGCGGTCATCCCCATGGCCTGCAGCTCGCGCAGCGTCACCTCGCGGCCGCCGGCGTAGCGCAGGATCACCGACGGCAGGCCCAACCGGAACATGGCGATCCACCGGATGGCCTCCAGCGGTTCGACCAGCGGGCGGTCGCCGAGCGGAGTACCCGGCCGGGGATTGAGGAAGTTGAGGGGGACCTCGGCGGGCTCGACGTCGCGCAGCTGACCGAGCAGCTCGAGCCGTTGCTCGTGCGACTCGCCCATGCCGAGCAGCGCCCCGCAGCACAGCTCCATGCCGAACTCACGCACGAGGCGGCACGTGTCGAAGCGCTCCTCCCACGAGTGGGTGGTGACGATCTGCGGGAAGAACGAGCGCGCCGTCTCCAGGTTGTGGTTGTACCGGTGCACGCCCGCGTCGGCGAAGCGCTGCGCCTGTTCACGGGTGAGGATGCCGGCGCTGATGGCGACGTTGAGGCCGGTGTTGTCGCGCACCAGCGGCACCAGGTCGAGCAGCTTCTTCATCGTGCGCTCGTCGGGGCCGCGGATGGCGAGCACCAGGCAGAACTCCGACGCGCCCAGCTGCGCGGTCTCGCGCGCGGCGGCCAGCACCTCGGTGGGCTCGAGCAGCGGGAGCGCCTGCACGGGCGACTCGAACTTGGCCGACTGGCTGCAGAAGTGGCAGTCCTCCGGGCACCCACCGGTCTTGGCCGAGATGATCCCCTCGACCTCGACGTCGGGCCCGCACCACGCCAGCCGCACCTCGTGGGCGAGGGCGGCCAGCGCCGGGACGTTCTCGTCGGGCAGGGCGGCCAGGGCGGCCAGCTCCTCCGGCTTGAGCTGGCGCCGCTCGTCGAGGAGGGCGTCGCCGGCCGCGGCCAGCAGCGTTCGGGCACTCGTCATGGGCCGAGAACCTAGATCAGGGCCGAGGCTTGGACTTCGAGGCCGGCCATACCGAGCTCGGCGGCGATGGCCCGGGCCTCTTCGACGCGAGCGCGCCCGTCGGCGGCGCGGGGCGGGCCCTGCGACAGGAGGAAGCGGCCGTACCAGTAACAGGTGCGGGCGACGAGGGGGCGGGCCGACACCGACCGCTCCAACTCGAGGGCGGCGGTGAACCGCGCCTCGGCCTCCTCGGTCCGGCCCATCACCGCGGCCACCATGCCGAGGTAGCGGTCGGCGCTGCCCGGGCACAACGTGCCGCCGACCACCAACAGCTGGCCGCCGTAGGGGCGCAGCGCGTCGTCGAGCACCTTGGCCGCGTCGGCGTCCTCCACGCGGGCGATCACCTCGGTGAGGCAGGCCAGTGACGCAGGCCACGTGAGGTCTTGCGGCACCGTCGACAGGTTGTTCACGACGACGACGTCGTTGAGCACCTCCCGCGCCGCGGTGGCGTCGCCCGCGTCCGCCTGCAGGAGGGCGATGACCGGTCCGACCACGGGCAGCTCGTCGAGGAACGGCAGCACCATCTCCACGACCTCTTGCGAGCGCCCCTGCTCGAAGCGCAGCCAGAACAGGTGCGAGGCGTAGGCGCGCGCCCAGTCCTCGTCGTTGCCGGCGAGGGCGAGCACTGCGCCGGCGAGCGTTTCGGCCTCCTCGAATCGGCCGTCGAGGAACGCGAGCAACGTCTGCCAGACCGCCGCGTTCACCGTCCCGTACGCGAATCGCATGCGGCCCGACACGTTCTCCAACTCGGCACCGTCGGCCTCGAAGCCGTCGCGGTCACCGAGAGCCAGACGCCCCGGCGCGCGCAGCAGGAGGGCCTCCACCTGGTACAGCGGGTTGCCCGTGCTGTCGCCGAGGGCGAACACCTCCTCGGCCAGCGCCACTTGCTCGCCGACCTGGGCCTTGCCCCACAAGGTCCAGCACCGCGCCATGAGGGCGAGGAACAGGGTGTGGGCGTCACCGAGGTCTCGCGCCGTCGCCAACGCGTCCAGCGCGAGCGGCTCGACCACCCAGCCCTCGCCCGCATAGGCGCGATATGCCGCGAGGAAAGCGAGCAGCTTGGCCTGCACCGCCGGTTCCTCGGCCGGGACGACCCGGAGCGCCTGTTCACACAGCTCGACCACGTCGGATTCGAGGCGACCGAAGCCGCGCCGGGGTGCAAGCGCCAGGGCGGCCTCGACGAGTCGCTCGTTCGAGCCAACCTCACGGGCCAGCTGCGCGGCCGCCAGCACGGCGGTCTTCGCCTCCGTGCGCTCGAGCAGGCGGTCCTGCGCGGTGGCCAGCACCAGCAGCAGGTCGAACTTGTGCGCCAGGTCGGGTCGGTTGTTGGCCTCGAGCACGGCCAAACCGCGCTCGACGTGGGCCACCGCGCTCTCGAAGGCGAGCTGGTCCAGGGCGATGCGCGCGGCGCGCAACGCGTAGTCGGCCGCTTTGGCGCTCGGCTGTCCACCGATGGCGGCCTCGCAGAAGTGATGCGCCAACGCGGCCACGTGGGCGTCGATGGCGTCGGCGTGCAACGCCTCCAACGCTTCGCCGGCGCGCAGGTGGATGCGGCTGCGCCGGGCCGTGCTCAACCCTTCGTAGAGCGTGTGGCGGATCAGGGAGTTGGTGAACGTGTAGTGGCCGACGCCACCGGGCACCTCGGTGACGACGCGCGCTGCGATCGCCTCGTCGAGGGCGTCGAGGAGCTCGTCGGGATCGTCGGGCGCGCCCCCGAGGCGCTCCAGCACGCCGAACTCGAACGCCGGTCCGACGACCGCCGCCGTCGCCAACGCCAGCTGCGTCGACGGCGACAGGCGCGACAGCCGGCGGGCGATCACGTCGCGCACGCTCTCGGGCACGCTCACCGTGCCCGCCTGCGTCTCCGTCAGGTGGCGCAAGATCTCGCCCACGAAGAACGGGTTGCCCTGCGTCTCCTGGCTCAGCACCTGGGCCAGCGAGCGCCGGTCCGCGTTGAGCCGCCCGTCGCCGGTCGCCGCCACCAGGTCGGCCAGGTCGTGCACGCCGAGGCCTTCCATGGCCAGCCGGTACACGCCGGGGACCGAGCGCAGGTCGGCCAGGAGCTCGGCCAGCGGGTGGCCGCCGCCGATCTCGGTATCGCGATACGTCGCGATCACGAACAACGCCTGCGCGTGCTGCGACCGCAGCAGGTGACGCAGCATCAACATCGTGGGCCGGGCCGCCCAATGCAGGTCGTCGATCACGAGCACCACTGGCGCCCGCTCGGTGGCCGTGCCGATGAGCCCGGTGGCCGCCTCGAACAGGTAGTAGCGGTCGGCCTCGGGGTCGCCGGCCGCCGGCACCGCCAGCTCGGGCAGGCGCAACTCCATCTCGGGGACGAGCCGCGCCAGCGTGCCGCCGTAGGCGTCGACGTGCACCTGGAGATCCTCGACGGGACACACCTCGACGTACTGGCGCAACGCCTCCGCGAACGGCTGGTAGGCGACGCCGAGCTCCTCGTCGCACCGGCCCCACAGCACCGTGGCGCCGGCGGCGTGGGCGCGCAAGGCGAACTCGGTGGCCAGCCGGGTCTTGCCGATGCCCGGCTCACCGCCGATCAGCACCGCCTGGCGCTGCTGCTTGGTGGCCTCCTCCCACGCCGCCTCCAGCACATCGCTTTCGTCGGACCGCCCGACGAACGGCTGC
>JAFATL010000048.1 GCA_019243975.1 Actinomycetota bacterium
CGCAGCAAGTCGGCGCGCGTCGCGTGCAGCAGGTGGTAGCCGGCGAGCGCGCCTGACGCGTCGAGCTCGTCGACGAGGGCCAGGCCGACGTCGGGACCGTCGGCCATGGCCACCGCCACCGCCCGGTTCAGCTCGATCACGGGCGACGGCACCATGCCGGCCAACGCTGCGTAGAGACCCGCGATGTCGGTCCAGTCGGTCGACGCCGCGTCCGGCGCCTGGGCGTGGCACGCAGCGATGGCGGCCTGCACTTGATACGGGCCTGCCCGCCTGAACTTGAGCGCCCGCTCGAGCACGTCGCATCCCTCGGCGATGGCGACCGCGTCCCACTGCGTGCGGTCCTGCTCCTCCAGCGGCACCAGGTCGCCGTGCGCGTCGACGCGCGCGGTGCGGCGCGAGTCCTGCAACAGCATGAGCGCCAGCAGCCCCAGCGCTTCCGACTCGTCGGGCATGAGCGACGCCAGCGTGCGCCCGAGGTGGATGGCGTCCGCGCACAGGCCGGCGCGCACGAGGTCTGACCCCGCCGTCGCCGCGTAGCCCTCGTTGAACAACAGGTAGATCACGGCCAGCACCGCGTTGGTGCGCTCGGGCAGCAGGTGACCGGGCGGGACCCGGTACGGGATGGCAGCGTTGCGGATCTTGCGCTTGGCCCGCACCAGCCGCTGCGCCATCGTCGGCTCCGGCACCAGGAACGCGCGGGCGATCTCTGGCGTCGTGAGCCCGGCCAGCGTGCGTAACGTCAGCACCACCTGCGCCTCCAACGCCAGCGCCGGGTGACAGCACGTGAAGATGAGCCGCAGCCGGTCGTCGGTGATGCCGCTCTCGTCGAGGTCGGGTACCTCTGCGTCGCCGCTCGCCATCACCGCCACCTCCTCCAACTTCTCCGCGCCGACGCGCGCCCGCCGTACGCGGTCGAGCGCGGCGTTGCGAGCGGTGGTCGTCAGCCACGCCCCCGGCTTGCGGGGCACGCCGTCATCCGGCCACCGCTCCAGCGCCTTGGCGAACGCTTCCTGGGCGCACTCCTCGGCCAGGTCCCAGTCGCCGGTGACCCGGATGAGGGTGGCGACGATGCGCCCCCACTCGTCCCGGAATGCACCGGCGACGGCGGCCTCGGCGGCGGCTACATCTCCCAGATGGGGCGCACCTCGATCGTGCCCCGCGCCGCGTCGGGGATCTTGGACGCGACCTCGATCGCTTCGTCGAGGTCCTTGCAGTCGACGACGTAGTAGCCGCCCATCTGCTCCTTCGTCTCGGCGAAGGGGCCGTCGGTCGTCAGCACCTCGCCGTTGCGCACCTGCACGGTGGTGGCGTCGGACGTGGGCCGAAGCCGCTCGCCGCCCTGCAGGAGGCCTCGGCCCCCCATTTCCTCGCCGAACTTGATGTAGGCGTTCATCTTGGTGCTCGACTCGTCGGGGCTGAGCGCCGCGTCCGAGGTCTCGTCGGTGCAGATCATGAGCAGGTATCGCATGGTCGGGTCCTCCCTGTGTGTCGGTCTGGCCCTACGACGAACGGGATCGACCGCGATCGACAGCCCGGCCGAACATTTTCAGCGTACGACCGGGCGTCGATGTACGGACACGGCGTAGTCGCCGCCGGCGAACGGCTGGCGGTCCCAGGTGGCGAACCGCTCCACCAGCTCGAGGCCGGCGGCGGTCGCCTCGGCGTCGTACTGCTGGATCGGGTACTTCGGGCCCAGCTGGAAGCCGGCGACGAGCAGGCCGCCCGCGGCGACGTGGCGGGCGCACCCGGCCACCAGGGCGCGGGTCGTCCCCGGCGGCGTGAACAGCGGGACGTTGCCCGCCATCACGACCACGTCGAACGTGCGGCCCAGGTCGAGCTCGGTCAGGTCACTGCGCACCCATGTGACGTTCGGGCCGCGGGAGCGGGCCGTGTCCAACATGGACGCGTCGACGTCGGCGCCCACCACCTCGATGCCCCGCCGGGCCAGCTCGATGCCGACGCGGCCGGTGCCGCAGCCGGCGTCGAGCACCGACGCCGGTGAG
>JAFATL010000084.1 GCA_019243975.1 Actinomycetota bacterium
GGCGGTCCTCGTCGTCGACCACCGTCGGCACCAGCGAGCTCTTCGCCACCGCGTAGGTGCGCGACAGCACCAACGCGCCGAAGGCGGCCGGGAACAACAGCAGGTTGTGCACCGCCTGGCCCATGGCCAGGCACACCAGAACCCGCCCGGCGCACGACAGCACGATCATCAGGCGGCGCCCGCCCTTGATCTTGTCGATGGCGGGCCCGAGGAACGGGGCCACCACCGCAAACGGCGTCATCGTCAGCAGCAGCGACAGCGCCACCCGTCCCCGCGCCGCATGGGGCGAGATGTCGAAGAACAGCGACCCGGCCAGGGCCACCGTGACGAACGCATCGCCGGCCGTCGACAGCGCGTGGGTGATCGCCAGTCGCGAGAAGGGCGACGCCTCGAAGCCCGCGTTTATCTCCCGGACCCGTCGCGTCACCGCAGGTCGCGCCGGGAGGTCTGCCACCACCAAACGCTACGTCAGGGCGCGCTCCAGGAAGTCCGCCGCTTGTTCGCCGCCATCACTCGCCCGCACACCAACCAGCGGCGTGACCGCGACGTAGCCCGCCTGCACGAGCGCGGTGTCGGTGTCGGGCTCGAGCTCGACCCCGGTGGCTCGCAGCTCGAGCTGGAGGCGCCCGCCCTCGGAGCCGGCCAGGGCGGTGCGCACGGTGCCGAACGGCGCCAACCGCGCCGCCTTCACACCCCGCACCTCGGCCATCGGCACGTTCGGGACGTTGACGTTGAGCACGGTGCCCACCGGCGCGCTGAACAGCCAGTCGTAGGCGCGCACGGCGAACACGGCGGCGGTGTCGAAGTGCGGGTCGACCTCCCCCTCGGCCACGCCCACGCTGACGGCGACGCCCCGGGCACCGAAGTTGGCGGCCGTGAGGGCGGCACCCACGGTGCCCGAGTGCAACACCGACCGCCCGGTGTTGTTGCCCGGGTTGATGCCGCTCATCACGATGTCGGGCGGGGCGCCGAACGCCCCCAGCCGGGCTGCGATCACCGCCATGCCCGGCGGCCCCTCCACGCCGTGGGCGGGAACGCCCTCGAGATCAGGGAGCTCGGCCCGCTCCACCGCGATGCCCTCGGCTGCGTAGCCTGGGCCGATCGCCGCACTGCTGCCGCTGCGATCGTCGAGCGGCGCCGCCACCACCACGTCGAGGCCGTGGTCGCGCAGCGCCCGCGCCAAGACGGCAATGCCCGGGGCCCACACTCCGTCGTCGTTGGTGACAAGTACGCGCATGGCGCGACCGAACAGCGCTACTGCGCGGAGTCGTCGTCCTCCTCGGGGATGCCGAGGTCCCACTCGAGGATGAGGTTCTCCCGCTCGGCGTCGCGCACGACGCGCTCACGGTTGCGCCGGAACTGCGGGTCGTGCGGGGGCAGCAGCACCAGCCGCGCCAGCGCCCGCTGCCGGAACTCCTCGATCAGCGTGCGCTCGCCGAACTCCGACTGCACGTCCCAGTGGGGCGCGACGGGGCCGAGGTACACGACCCGAACGTGGCCGCGTGGCGGCTGGGGCGGAGCTTCGACTTCTTCGGGGGCCTGCGACATAAGAGGTAGAGGTTACCCCTGCACGACCGGTCGGGATCCGAGCGTGATCGTGCCGGTCATCTGGCGGTCGCCCCGTTGCCAGCTGATGGGGACCTTGTCGCCGGGCTTGTGGTCGCGCACGATCCCCAGCACGTCCTCGGCGCTGGCGATGTCCTTGCCGCCGAACTTGGTGATGACGTCACCGGGGGCGAGCCCGCCGTTCTCGGCCGGCGAGCCCGGCACGACCTCGGTGACGATGGCGCCCTTGTCGACACTCAGGCCGTAGCGGTCCTTGATGTCGGACGTCAGCGTGGCGGTGCTCACGCCCATGAACGCGCTGGCGGCCGCCGGCCCGCCCTTGCGCAGCTGGGCGAGGGTCTGCTTGAACGTGTTGGCGGCGATGGCGAAGCCGATGTTCTGGGCGATGGCGTCGCCGCTCGGCGTCCCCTGGATGACGGCGGTGTTCATGCCGATCACCTCGCCGTCGGCGTTCACCAGCGGCCCGCCCGAGTTTCCGGGGTTGATGGCGGCGTCGGTCTGGACGAGGTTCGACAGCTGCTCGGACGGGTCGTCGATCGACCGGCCCAGGGCCGACACGATGCCCGAGGTCACCGTGACGCCGCCCGGCAGGGCGAGCGCGTTGCCGATGGCGACGACGTCGTCGCCCACCCGCAGCTTGTCGCTGTCACCCAGCTTCACCGTGGGCAGGTTGCTGGCGTTGCGGATCTTGACCAGGGCCACGTCGGCGGCGGAGTCGGCCGAGATCACGTCGGCGGGACGGGCCTGGGTCTCGTGGAACAGGGTCACGCTGATGCTGGTGGCGCCCTTCACCACGTGGGCGTTGGTGAGCACCTCACCGTCGCCGGTGAGGATCATCCCCGTGCCCGCCCCGCTCACCGGGAAGAAGGCGCCCTGCTGGAAGCCCTGGGTCCGCACCGAGACCACGCCCGGCTCGACCTTGGCCAGGATGCCCTGGATGTCCTGGGGCTTGGCCACCCGGCTGCTGTTCCGGTCGAACGACACGGTGGTGCTCGTGCCTTTGTGATTCGGCCCGAAGGCCGCCACCAGGCCGCCGCCGATCAGACCGCCGACGATGGCCGCCACCAAGGCGATGACCAGGGGGTTTCTGCCCCGACCCGGCGCTGGAGACGTCGGCGGGGGCGGCGCCGGGGGCTCGAAAATCGGCGCTCCGGCCGTCCCGGAATGCTCATCTTCGAGCACCTCCGGTCTTGCGTCGTCCACGAGGTCTCCTTCTACCATGGTCAATCCGGCAACGCCCCTCGCTCCGGAGTGGTTCCCGCACGGTTCGCCAAGCAACCAAGTGGGAACCATTGGCGCACCCCAGCCGTTCAACAGACGGAGGTCAGATGGATACAGCGTGGATGGCTAAGGGGAACTGCCGCGACGTCGATCCTTCGGTGTTCTTCCCGAGTGACGGCGTGGGTGTCGAGGTGGCCAAGCAGGTGTGCGTCGGGTGCCCCATGCGCTCGCCCTGCCTCGAGTACGCGCTGCGGAACCGGATCGATCACGGTGTGTGGGGTGGTGCCTCCGAGCGGGAGCGCCGGCGCATCGCCCGCCAGCGGCGCCTTTCCGCCGCTGCGCCCACCGGCGCGGGCAGCGCTACCAAAGACCGCTGAACGCCTCGACCATCCCCCGGCAGGCCCGCCGCACCCGCTGACCCATCGACATCGACTTCGGCGCGGGCATGGCACCCGCCGCCGCCATCACGTCTGCCTCCGGGCCGTCGCCGGCGACGGTGAACACGGTGCCGCCCCGCTGCCACGTCACCGCTCGCCCGCCTGACCACCCGTACGCGACTCCCACCCACGCCCCGCCGAGCGAAACCAGCTTCCCGCCCGCCGGCATAGCGGCCTTGTCGAGGTGGGCCGGCTGCTCGAGCACGACCATGGCGTGGTTGCCGTCGCTGTAGAGCACGCCCATGTCGGACCCCTGCCGGTACTGGCCCATGCGCTGGTACCCGCCCGGCATCGACGACGGCGCGTGGAAGGGCGCACTGACAGCGGCGGCCGGCACGGTGACCACGGGCGACGGGGTGAAGGCGGCGATCGTGCGCGCCGCCACCAGCCGGTTGACGGGCGGCGCGGTCGAGCGGGTCGGGGGCCACGCGGCCACGCCGACCAAGGCGATGGCGGCCACCGCGGCGAGGGCCAGCGCGGGCCGGCGATCGCGCCGGGTCGCCAGCACCGGTTGCCACTCGAGCGAAGGGAGCTCGCGCACGAGATCGCGGATGTTCTTGGTGTCGTCGAGCTCGGCCCGGCACCGATCGCACGTGAGCAGGTGCGCGTCGGCCTCGGCCACCTCGGCGGGGGAGAGCTCGCCGTCGAGCAGCGCGCTGATGAGCGGGCCGAGGTGGTTCACGCGCCGTCCGCCCCATCGCCGTCGTCCTTCGACAACGCGTCGCGCAGGAGGGCGCGGGCCCGATGGATGCGGCTGCGCACCGTCCCGATCGGAATGCCGAGCGACTCGGCGATCTGCTCGTACGACTCGCCCACCACGTCGCACAGCACCACCGCGGCGCGGAAGTCCTCGGGCAGCCGGGCCAGCGCCGCCTGCACCCGGTCGGGCAGCGTCGTCGACGCCAGTGCCTCGTCGGCCGACGGGGCCGCCGGCAGCAAGGCGTCGGGCGGGTCGGCCATCACCACGGCGGGACGGCGGCGCTGGCGGCGCATGTCGTCGAGAAACACGTTGGTGGTGATGCGGCTCAACCAGCCCTCCATGGACCCGGGCCGGTAGGTCGCCAGCCCGCGGCGGACCCGGAGGAGCACCTCTTGCACCAGGTCCTCGGCGTCAGCCGAGTTCCCGGTCAAGCGGTAGGCCACCGTGTACAGGAAGCGCCCGTGGGTACGAGCGACCTCTTCCCACGACGGGACCGGCTGCTCCTCCGTCTCCGAACCCACAACGTCGGACCGTAGAGCGCCGGTTCCCGGCGAGCCTTACTTATGCGGAGGGCTTTTCCTTCTCGTCGGGCTCTTTGTGGCCTTCGGCGACGCCTTCGCGGAACTCCTTGGACGCCGCACCCAGCGATCGGGCCAGCTTGGGGAGACGCGTGCTGCCGAAGAGCACGAGGACGATGACGAGGATGATGATGAGCTCCGGCGCTCCGAGACTCATGGCGATTCCTAGGGTCGGGCCGACGCCACCCGTTCGATGTCGTCGGACTCGTTCAACGAAAACGGTAGCGCCCCCAGACCCACGATGAGGGTCGACACGCCCACGTCCCGCCACTTTCGCAGGCGATCTCTCATCTCGGGGACCGATCCCTCGTACCGCTGGTTGACCGAGCGGGTGACCGTTTCCGGATCCCGACCCGCCCGCGCGCACGCCGCCTCGAACACACCGA
The DNA here is from genome assembly GCA_019243975.1 of Actinomycetota bacterium. GTDB lineage: Bacteria > Actinomycetota > Acidimicrobiia > Acidimicrobiales > JAFATL01 > JAFATL01. The sequence goes on from JAFATL010000084.1 coordinate 4,889, forward strand.
GGCGCTCGCGGTACTGCTCGGGCGTGGTGTCCCAGCCCCGCATGTTCCAGCCGTCGGCGTAGGCCGCGGTCACGGTCAGCGCCCGCGTCCCGCGCGCCCCGACCCACACGGGCGGGCGCGGCCGCTGCACCGGCGCCGGACGCGAGCGCGCCCCCGGCACGCGGTAGTGCGCTCCCTCGAAGGAGAACGTTGCGCCCCCGAGCATGCCGGTGAGCACCTGCACCACCTCGCCCAGCTGATCGATGCGCACGCCGTCGCGTTCGAACGGGACATCGGCGGCGCGGTACTCGGGCTCGAACCAGCCCGCGCCGATGCCGGCGATCAGCCGCCCCCGGGACACGACGTCGAGCGAAGCCAGTGCGTCGGCCAGCACCGCCGGGGGCCGTAACTGCGCGCACAGCACGAGTGTGCCGACGCGCACGCGTTTGGTCGCGCGCGCGATGCCGGCCAGGGCGACGAGCGGGTCGTAGCCCCAGTGGTCACCGGGCGGCCCGCCGTACTTGTCGACCGACAGGAACAGGTGGTCGGCGAGCCAGACCGAGTCGTAACCGGCCTGCTCCGCCCGCTGTGCCGCCTCCACCACGTCGTCGAACGGGAGGGGCGACACGCCGGGAACGGAGTAGTCGTACTGCGGGAGGGCCAGCCCGAGCTGCACGTGTGCGAGGTTATGACCCTTGTTGGAGTGCGTGATCAACGTGAGCGAAGGCCGGCGCGACGCAGTGATCCACGCCCTTCGCGTCGCCGCCGGAACGCCCCTGCTCGACGTGCACACCGACGCCGATCACAACCGCACGGTGCTCACGCTGGCGGCCCCAGGGCGCGCCGCGCTCATGTCGTCGGCACAGTCGATCGCACGCGCCGCCGTCGAGCTCATCGACCTGCGCGAGCACACGGGTGTCCACCCGTTCACCGGGGCCATCGACGTGGTGCCGTTCGTGCCCCTCGACGACGCCACGATGGACGACGCGCTGGCGGCGCGTGACGAGTTCGTCGCCTGGGCCCGCGACGACCTCGCGCTTCCCTGCCTCGCCTACGGGCCCGACACGCGCACGCTGCCCGAGGCGCGCCGTGCCGTGCGCGACGGCGAAGTCGAGCCGCACCCGACGGCGGGCGTGTGCATGGTGGGCGCCCGCGACGTACTGGTGGCC
>JAFATL010000132.1 GCA_019243975.1 Actinomycetota bacterium
CCGAGGCCTTCATGGAGTCCCTCGACCGCGCCGAGGCCATCAAGATCATGGGCGACGTCATGCGCCAGATGTATCCCACCGTCCGCGACGCAGACCCGTCGGTCTGAGCGATGCGCGACCCGTCCTCGTGGATTGAGCCTTTCCTGCCGCGCGAACCGGACAACGGGCGCGAATCGCGGCACGAAAGGCTCAGTGCGGCGCGAAGGCGGGCGCGATGAAAGACGGGACGGTGGCGGCGATGTTGGGGGCGCGGGCGGGGGACGCGCATCCGGGGCTGCTGTTCGGGGACGAGGCGTGGTCGTGGGGGGAGGTCGTCGAGGAGAGTGCGGCGCGGGCGGCGATGGCGGCGGAGCTGCGGCGGGACGGGCCGTTCCACATCGGGGTGTTGTTGGAGAACGGGCCGGAGTACGTGTTCTGGCTGGGTGCGGCGGCGTTGGCGGGGGCGGCGCTCGTGGGCATCAACCCGACGCGTCGGGGCGCCGAGCTGGCGCGGGACGTGGCCCACACCGACTGCCAGTTGATCGTCACCGACGCGGCGGGGTGGGAGACGCTGCGGCCGCTCGACCTCGGCATCGGCGGGGAACGCATCCTCGTCGTCGACAGCGACGCGTACGCGCAGCAGCTCGCCAAGTTTGCCGGTGCACCGTTGCCCGACCCCGGCCCCGATCCCGAGGACCTGTTGTTGCTGATCTTCACGTCCGGTTCGACCGGCGCGCCCAAGGCGGTGCGGTGCACGCAGGGGCGGTTGGCCCGCATCGGTGAGACCGCGGGCATGTTCTACGGCTTCTCGCGCGACGACATCTGTTACTGCTCGATGCCGATGTTCCACGGCAACGCCATCATGGCGGTGTGGGCGCCCGGCCTGTCGGTGGGCGCCACCTTCGCGACGCGGCCGAAGTTCTCGGCATCGAGCTTCCTCGCCGACGCCCGCAAGTTCAACGCCACCTTCTTCAACTACGTGGGCAAGAGCCTCGCTTACGTGCTGGCCACACCCGAGCAGCCCGACGACGCCGACAACTCGCTGCAGCGCGGCTTCGGCACCGAGGCGTCGGAGCGCGACATCGCCGAGTTCGAGCGCCGGTTCGGGTGCAAGGTCATCGAGGGCTACGGCATGAGTGAGGGCGGCACGTCGATCCGGCGCGTGCCCGACATGCCGAAGGGTGCGCTCGGGCCCGCCCCCAGCGAAGCGGTGATGGTGCTCAACCCCGACACCGCGGAGGAGTGCCCGCCGGCCCGCTTCGACGCAGGCGGCCGGCTGCTCAATCCCGACGAGGCCATCGGCGAGATCGTCAACAAGGAGGGCGCCGCCGGCTTCGAGGGCTACCACAACAACCCCGAGGCCAACGAGGAGCGCACGAGGAACGGCTGGTACTGGACCGGCGACCTCGGCTACCGCGACGCCGAAGGCTTCTTCTACTTCGCCGGTCGTTCGAGCGACTGGCTGCGCGTCGACTCCGAGAACTTCGCCGCCGCGCCCATCGAGCGCATCCTGCTGCACCACCCCGACGTGGTGATGGCTGCCGTGTACGCGGTGCCCGACGCCCGGGCCGGCGACCAGGTGATGGCGGCCCTCGAGCTGCACCCGGGCGCCACCTTCGATCCCGACGAGTACGCGGCCTTTCTCGCCGCCCAGGACGACCTCGGCACCAAGTGGGCGCCCCGCTACATCCGCATCGTCGCCGACATGCCGCTCACCGGCACCAACAAGGTGATGAAGGCGCCGCTGCAGCGGGCCGCATGGATCACCGACGACGTGGTCTACCGCCGCCCCGGTCGCGACATCGCATACACGCGCATGACCGACGACGACCGCGAGGCGTTGGCCAAGGAGTTCGCCGAGTACGAGCGCACCGCGTTCCTGCCGTCGCCGTCGACCGCATGACGGCACCGAACATCGTCCTCATCCTCGCCGACGACATGGGCTACGGCGACTTCGGCTGCTTCAACGACGGCGCGTCCCGGACACCCGTGCTCGACCAGCTCGTGGGTGAGGGCATCTGCCTCACCCAGCACTACTCGGCGTCGCCGGTGTGCGCGCCCGCCCGGGCGTCGCTGCTGACGGGTCGCTACCCGCACCGCACCGGTGCCATCGACACGCTCGAGCACCGCGGCCTCGACCGCATTGCGTTGCGGGAGCGCACGATGGCCGACCTCCTCAAGGAGGCGGGCTACGTCACCGGCCTCGTGGGCAAGTGGCACAACGGCG